>JANMRV010000389.1:0-1377 GCA_031388685.1 Planctomycetota bacterium | reverse complement strand
CGCGCCTTGCGCGCGGCGCTGACGCCCATCGAGACGTGGTCCTCCTGATTGGCGCTGGTCGGGATCGTGTCCACCGATGCGGGATGCGCGAGCGACTTGTTCTCGCTCGCCAGAGCAGCGGCGGCCACCTGCGCGATCATCATGCCTGAGTGCAGGCCAGGTTGCTTGACCAGAAACGCCGGCAGGCGCGACAGATCCGGATTGACCAGTTGTTCGACACGACGCTCGGAAATGTTCGCCAGTGTGCACAAGGACAGCGCGAGATAATCCATGGCCATGGAAATCGGCTGTCCATGGAATTGTCCCGCGCTCAACACCTCGCCCGTGTCGGGGAAAAGGATCGGGTTGTCCGTGACCGCATTCACTTCGTGCGTCAGGACACCCTGCACGTGCTCGAGCGCGGTCTTGAACGCGCCGTGCACCTGCGGGATGCAGCGCAGCGAATACGGATCCTGGACGCGATCGCAATCGGCGTGGCTCTTCAAGACCTCCGAGTCCGCCAGGCAGCGTCGCAGATTGTCGGCAGTCCGGTGATGGCCCGGATGGCCTTTGAGCGCGGCAAAACGCGCGTCGAAGGGCACCAGCGAGCCCTGCAACGCCTCGATCGACAACGACGCGATCGCATCCGCGGCCCGCGACAGATTCGCCGCGCGCAGCAGCACACCCACGCCGATCGCTTTCATGATCTCGGTGCCGTTGATCAACGCCAGGCCTTCCTTGGCTTCGAGTTTCAGCGCACGCTCGCCGATCTTCGCCAGCCCCGCGGCAGCGCTCATGCGCACACCGCCGACGAAAGTTTCGCCGTGGCCCATGTAGGCCGCGCACATGTGCGCGAGCGGCGCGAGATCGCCGCTGGCCCCGACCGAACCCTGCTGCGGCACGAACGGCACGAAGCGCTTCTCGAACAGCCGCACCAGGAATTCGCAGACCTCCAGGCGCAGGCCGGAATGTCCACGCAAAATCCCGTTGAGCCGCAGGACCTGCGCCGCGCGCACCTCGGCGATCGGCATCGGCGCGCCGACACCGCAGCAATGCGAGAGCACGAGATTCGTCTGCAGCTGCACGAGATCGCCGCGCGCGATCGCGACGCTCTTCAGCTTCCCGAAGCCGGTTGTCAGTCCGTAGACGACGTCCCCGGCCGCGACGTGTTTCTCGACCAGCTGGCGGGCGCGCCGCACGGCATCTCTCGCCAGCGGGGCGATCTCGAGCCGCGTCTCCTCGCCGCGAAAAATCGGCGCCAGGTCTTCGAGCGAAAGACTCTGCCCATCGAGTTGTAGTTGCTTCACTGCGCGGGATTCTACTCGTCCCGTCGCGGCGAAGCTCAGGGCTTGCGGCCCGCGCGGATCAAAGTGTCTTCGTCCTGGCCGTCGATCGCGC
>JANMRV010000382.1:0-6909 GCA_031388685.1 Planctomycetota bacterium | reverse complement strand
CTGCCGCCGTGGGCCCAGATCTGTTGCATCAGCGCCAGGCTGTAGGGCGTCGGCTCGGGCAGCAGTTCCGAGAGTTCGTTCTGTGCCAGCGCAACTTCGTCGGCAGCGCTGCCTCGCACCAGGTCCAACAGACGCGCACGCTCGTCCTCGCGCATCGCGTGCGCGTCGACCCCCGAACGCGAGCTGTGCGTGATGTCGCGCGATTGCAGCAGGTGGAAACGTCCATGCGCAAAGGCCCACTCGATATCCTGCGGGCGGCCGAAGAGCGTTTCGACGCGCGCGCACATTTCGACCAGCGGCTTCAGGTCGAGCGGAGCAGGCAGCGTGTCGAGCGCAGCGTGGCTGGCCCGCCCGAAGCGATGGCTGGTCGGCTGCGCGCGTCCGCTGACCAGTTCATCGCCCAGACCCTTGACGCATTCCACGAGCATTGCGCCGGACTCGCCGGGGTGTTCGGTGAACAGCACGCCGGCATATTCCGCGGGCACCATGGACTGCACGACGATGCCCATTCGATCAGGGCCCGGCTGCGCGCCCGAATAGGCGCGCGCGCGCGCGCTGTGATTGGACTTCGCGACTTGCGAAAGCGCTGCGACCAGACCGTCCGCGCTGACGTCGAGCACCGATTCGTAGACGCCGGCGAAACTTGCCTCGGATCCGTCTTCGTTGGCGCCCGAACTGCGCACGGCGACGCGCTCGACGTTCAGGCGCGCGTGCGCAAAGCGAATCGCCGCCAGGTCTTCAGGCGCCCAACTTCCCTGGGCGAAGAATCGCTCCACGGCACTCGCGCGAACCGCAAAGCCGCGCGGCACTTCGAAGCCGCCCGCGATCAGTTCGCCCAGCCGCGCGGCCTTCTTGCCGCTGCCTTCGACCTTGCCGGCGAGTTCCAGTGCAACGATCGGTGCGTCGCCGAGGTCACGAGTGCGCGCGCTCGACGGCTGGCGTGTGCCGCGGCGGAACCAGGCGCCGACGAGTACGGTGTGAACGACCATCAGCGCCAGATTGGCGCACAGGTAGATCAAGATCCCGCCCGAGGCTTGGGCCACCAGCAGATACAGCCCAGAGGCCAAGGTGACCCCGATCGAGAAGAGCACCCACGTGCGCCGCTTGGCCGAGAGGATCACTTGTGTCACCGCGAGCAGCGCGACCGCGATCGGCAGGATGCGCGACGGATCGGCGCCTGAGAGCGCGGGGAGCCACAGGAATTCTTCGCCTTCGTTCGCGGCGCTGGCGCTGCTCACCACGGAGAAGAAGACCAGGAAAAACAGGAGCTGCGCGCTCGTGCCGAGCAAGTTGAAGAACGGGCGAATTTTGCGCTCGTTCAGCAGGCGCATCGTCGCGCGCGACGCTCCCGCAGGGTCGTCACCATAGGTCTGCTTCAATGCAGCGATCTGCAGGGCCAGTCGCCGTTGCTCGAGCCGATCGCGCTCCGCCTTCCAGGTGAACGGCAGCAAGCCCAGCCGCAGCGCAAGCACGAGGGCCAGGATGGCCCAGGCCAGACTGCCGGTCTTTTCCTCGAGGAACTCGAGGCCTTGCTGCAGCGGTCCAGCCAGCGTGGCGAGCAGGCTCTTGCCTTGGTGTGCTTCCTGCCAGGCCAGCACGTGTGCCTTGTCCTTCGACGGCACGAAATACTCATCGGGAACCGTGTAGCGCCCGCGCCAGTCGTAGCCCAGGCGCGAAAGCCGCAAGCCGACGATCAATCCGTAGAACGAGCCGCGCTTGTCATAGCAAACGGCGACGATCGGCCGCTTCGGTATGGCGGCCAAAGCCAGTTCCAGTTCGGGCGTGGTCATGCTGCGCATCGGCAGATTCCAGGCGCCTGGCAGGTGGCCCTGCATCTCGAACTCGCCCGGATAGCGCACGTCGAGGAACAGCGCGTTTTCCTCGTTGACGAGCTTGGCCACTTCGTCAGTTTCGAGCAGCACATTTTTCTTCGGGTAGTCGGGGATCTCGCGCAGATCGTTGCGCACGATCCCCGGCTTCATGACCAGGGCCCGTTCCTCAGCGCACCACTTCTCGTAACCGCCGATCAGGAAGCGCGGGGCATAGCCCTTTTCGCGCAGCGCATCGGCTGTTTCCGAGCTGCGATTGCCGTTGAAGCACAACAGCACCACCGCGGCTCGCGGCGCTAGGTATTGCTCGGGATGGCGCAGGAGGTCGGGATAGCGCATGTGCCGTGTGCCGGCGATCGCGCCCATCTCGACTTCTTCCGTCTCGCGGATGTCGAAGACCGGCTCTGCGAGTCCAGCCTGGTCGAGCAACTCCTGGAACTGTTCGGTGGTCAGGCCGTCGCTGCGCTTCTTCTGATCGCTGAAGGACAGTGTCTTCAGGTTGACGTCTCCGACGAGTTTTCCGTTCTCGACCGACGTGCGCACCAGGTTGACCTGCAGGCGCGCCATGCGCTGGTCCTGGACGTGCAGGTAATAGAAGCCCCAACCCAGCAGCGAAACCAGGAAGAGGCCCGCCGCCGCGGCGAAGGGCACGGCGTAGTTCGAGCGACCCGAAGACCTCCCGACGCCGCCTTGTCCGCGCCGCACGAAGAACCAGCGTCCGAGGATCACGGTTGCGACCCCGAGCACCTGCGCGGCGCTGGCGAAGAGGCTGATGATCACATCGGGCGATGGGATGGCCTCGGCATTCGGTGCCAGGACGAACGCCAGCAGGATCAGGGCGCTGACCGGCTTCCAGAAGTCCAAGTCGGCGCGCCGACCGGTGCTGGTGACTCCGTGCTGGTGCTTGAGGTTGGCCATGGGGGATCCCCGGCGAGTCATGTCGATGGTGGCGTGGCCGGGGCGCGCGTCTCTTGGGTGCTGCGGAACGAGCCCACGGCCTACTCGCCAGAGGGCTCGGTGCGAGCCAACTGGACAGGGCAGAGTGAGCCGACGACGAATCCGTCGGTCCCGACTCCGCGGGGGCCGATTTCCAAAAGATTTCGCAAAGTTGGAACATGGCCTCAGGCGCGGGCAGCCGCAGGGGCCGTCCAAGGGCCGGCAGGCTCATTCGGGAGGGGGGGGCCTCAGCCGGGCGGCTCAAGTCGTTCCGGGAGCCCCGACGAAGAGACCGCACCCTCGGGACGTCGCCTCGCGACACAGCCCCCAACGGGCCCCCTCATCATGCGCGCACTTGGAATCATCACCGCTCTTGCTTCCCTGGTCCTGCTGTTCGGTTCCAGCCTGATCGCCCAGGAACCGACCCCCGACGTAATCAAGACGGGCACGGGAAAGCCGGTCGCTCTGCACCTGACCTTCGGCCTTTACCAGTCAGACAAGGCCACGGAGATGTACCGCAAGTTCACGCCGATTCTCGAGGCCATCCAGGCCGACGTCGAGAAGCGCCTTGGGCGTCCGACCGACATCGAGTTGCAGATCTTCAAGACCTACGAAGACGGTATCGAAGCACTGGCGAAGGGCCAGATCGACTTCGTGCGCTTCGGCCCGGCGTCGTACATCACGGCAAAGAACAAGAACGCCGCGGTCAGCCTGATCGCGATGGAGCTCGAGGACGGCAAGAAGCTGTTCAATGGTTGCATCGTCGTTCCGCGCGACTCCAAGATCACGGAGCTCGCCGACCTGCGCGGCAAGAGCTTCGCGTTCGGCGATCGCAACTCGACGATCGGTCGTTACCTCGTCCAGGAGAACTTGCTCAAGGCTGGCATTCACTCCGGCGATCTCGGCCGTCAGGAGTACCTGGAGCGCCACGACAAGGTCGCCGCCGCCGTGCTCGCGGGCGACTTCGAAGCGGGCGCGGTCAAGGAATCCAATTGCGAGGAGTCCAAGGGTCAGCTGCGCGCGCTGGTGACGTTTCAAAACGTCACCAAGCCCTGGGCCGCGCGTGCGGGGCTCGAAGCGGAAGTCGTCAGCGCACTGCGCGCGGGTCTTTTCGAGCTCAAGGATCCCGCGATCCTCAAGGCGCTGAAGATCTCCGGCTTCGCACAGACCAGCGACGCCGAGTACCTGCCCGTGCAGCAAAGCATGCGGGCAGCAGAAGCCTTCGCAGCTCCCCCAAGTGGCAAGAAGTGACCCCCAATCGACGCGTCGCAAGGGCGCGCGCCTGGGAGTCAAGCTGATCGCGGCGACAATTTGCTTCGTTGCAGTGGTCTTCACACTCCTCGGCGTGTGGACCCTACGTAGCGAGCGAAAGATTCTCGAAGGCGCGCTCGACAGCCGCGGTGATGCGATGGCCTTTGCATCGGCTCAGTCCTGCATCGAGCTGATGTTCGTCAAGGACTACGAAGTGATCCGCACGGCCATGGAGGGCCTGGCCAATCATCGCTCGGACATTGTCTTCGTGCGCATCGAACGTCCAGACAGTTCCGTGGCCGTGAAGGTCTTCGGCGCGAAGGCCGGCGAGCGCCTCGAGACGAGCATGTACAAGGAGTACGTTGCCGACATCTCGACCTCCGAGCGGCGCGACGAGAGGCAGAAGTCTCAAGGCACGCTGACGTTGGCCATCTCCACGCAGCCCATGGAGGATCTGATCGCGGGTCACGCGCGCTGGATCGCCATTCAATTGACTTTTGCCTGCATCGCGCTGGCCGGATTGCTCGCGCTCTTGATGAATCGAATCGTTGCGCGGCCCCTGCGCGAACTCGATGCGCAGGCCGCGCGCCTTGGACGCGGCGATCTGAACTCGCCGGTCCGGATCGCGACCGGCGACGAACTCGGCAGCCTGGCCTGCACGCTCGACGAGATGCGCGAGTCGCTGGCCAATTCGCTATGCGGATTGCGCGCGAAGAACGAGGAATTGATCCTGGCCAACACGGAGCAGGAGCGCACGCTCGAGGAACTGGCCGCGGCGCTCGAAGCCGCGCACGCAGCCAGTCGGACGAAGAGCGAATTCCTGGCGACCATGAGCCACGAGATTCGCACGCCGATGAACGGCGTGCTGGGCATGACGTCGCTCTTGCTGGGCACTCCGCTCACGAGCGAGCAGAGCGAGTACGCGCTCAACGTCCAGCTGTCGGCCGAGTCGTTGCTGACGATCGTCAACGATGTGCTGGACTTCTCGAAGATGGAAGCGCGCAAGTTCGAGATCGCGCCGCTCTCCAGCGACCTGCGCGTCGTCTGCGAGGAAGCCCTGGCGAGCCTGCGTCCGCTGGCCCAGAAGAAGGCGCTCGCCTTCACGCTCGCGATCGATGCCAATCTGCCGTCCGCACTGCTGCTCGATCCGGTTCGCGTCCGTCAGATCCTGCTGAACTTGGTCGGCAATGCCCTGAAGTTCACCAGCGCCGGTTCAGTCGATGTCGCCGTGCATTGCCAGGAGCGGCAGGACGGGGCCTACCGCACCCTGATCAGGGTGCGCGACAGCGGAATCGGCATCGCCCCCGAAGTGCTGCCGAAACTGTTCACTCCCTTCACCCAGGCCGACGGTTCCATGAGCCGCAATTTCGGCGGAACGGGGCTGGGGTTGGCGATCGTCAAACGGCTCGCCGAGCTGATGGGCGGATCGGTCCATGTGTCGAGCGAACTGGGCAGGGGCAGCACCTTTGAGCTGGAACTGTGCCTGCACGCACCCAAGGCCGTTCCCGTGCTGGCGCGACTCGAGGATCAGGCGTCCTTGCTGCCCGCTGCCGCGCCGGGTGAGCCGGCCGCGTTCGCCGAGGGCAGTGCTCCTGAACGCGCGCTGCACGTCCTGCTGGTCGAGGACAACGCGATCAATCAACGCATCACCGAGCGCATGCTGGCCAAGCGCGGGCATCGCACGACGATCGCAGCCGACGGGCACGAGGCGCTGAAGAAATTGGCCCGAGAATCGTTTGACCTGATCTTGATGGACTGCCAGATGCCGGTACTCGATGGATTCGAGGCGACGCGCAGGATTCGCGCTCTCGAGCAGGGCGGCGACCGGCGCATCCCGATCGTGGCGATGACCGCCAATGCCATGGAAGGCGATCGCGCGAGCTGCCTGGAGGCCGGCATGGACGATTATCTAGCCAAGCCGACCAAGCAGGCTGCGTTGCTCGAGATGGTCGAGCGCTGGGCCATGCATCGCGCCTGAGCGCCGGTCCTGCGCCGTCCAGAGCGCCTGCGCGCATCTGTCCGCTGCGTCCGATACCGTGTCGGCTTGAACCGTTCCGCGCATCCCGCTTGGACCGAGATCCGCGTCCTCGCGCCCGAAGGCTGGCTCGAGCTTGTCGCCGACGTGCTGGCACTCGGCCCTTGCACGAGTGTCGCCTTCGGGCGGCCTTCGCTCGCCAGCGATCCCGCTCCGCCCGGTTTCGACTACGTGCGCACGTTCGTGGCAGAAGCCGTCGACACGCCCGAGTTGCGCGGCGAAGTCGAAGCGAGGCTCGCGCGCCTCGCCGAAGCCACGGGCGCGAGCGAACTCGAAGGGCTCAGCGCGAGATTTTTCCGGCTTCCGCCCGAGGACTATGCGAACTCCTGGAAGAAGACATGGAAGCAGTTCCGCATCGGCCACTTCGCGGTGGTCCCGCACGACTACGTGAAACCGCTGCGTGCCACGGACCGTCGGCTGATTTTGGAACCTGGCGGCGCCTTCGGAACGGGCCGACATCCGACGACGCGCGGGTGTCTGCGTGTGCTTGAAGCGCGCGTTCGCCCCGCGGCCCGCATTCTCGACGCTGGTTGCGGCAACGGAGTCCTGGCCGTGGCGAGCGCCATGTGCGGCGCCGGCTCGACGCTCGGATTCGACATCGATCCCGCCGCGCTGCCCTACGCTGAAAGCCTGGCCAAGGACAACGCCGTCGAGCAGCGCTGCCTCTGGCGCGTCGGCGGCTTCGAGTGCCTGGGCTCCGACGATCGCGACTTCGACGGTGTCTGCGCGAACCTCTTCGCCGATCTGATCCAGGCCCACGCCGGCGATCTGGCGCGCCGGTTGAAACCTGGCGGCTGGTTCGCCATCAGCGGCTGCCGCGCGGACCTGCGCGAGGCGACGCTGGCGGCGCTGGAAGCC
>JANMRV010000361.1:0-15597 GCA_031388685.1 Planctomycetota bacterium | reverse complement strand
GACGCGCTGATAGTTGAACGTCGGTCCGGAGACCAGCGTGCGCGCGGTGGAGAATTCGGTGATGTCCCAGTCGCTGCCATCATCCTTCTCGAGCGTGAAGGCAATCGTGATGGTGTCGCCCACCTCGAAATTTCCGCCGACGCCGCTGCCACCGGTGAGCCCCGTGATCACGACGTTCACGCCGGGCAGATTGTCGCCCTGCGCGATCACAGTGTTGGTCGAACCGCCACCGCCTGGCGGACCTGCCGGCCCCTGCGGTCCAGTATCACCATCGCTGCCGGTGCAGCCTCCGATCCATGCGAACGCGATTGCCGCGCACAGCAGGGAGGGACGGAAGAGGTCGAGAATGCGAGGACAGGCGAGGGCTTTCATTGGGGGGTTCCCTTCTGGCTTCTGGGGCAGTTCGGGCGGTTTTCCGCTGACGACGGAGATCGGATCGACCGTGTCACCGAAGTGTCACGGCGTCACGGAGATAGTCGAAGGTTGGAGCGAAGGCGCCAATACGCAGGACTGCGTAGTTTGCGACCGATGGCTGCGCAGTTGGCGCGCGCTCGAGCGAATGCCGTGGCTGCGCGAGTGCGCGCTCAGTTGTGACAGGAATTGCAGTTGTCGCCATTGTCGGGGTGCGGCAGCGGCTGTCCGTTTCCATGGCACATGCGACAATTCATCGCGGGATTGTGGCCAGGAGGCTTCGGTGTCGCGAGCGCGTGGCTCGGCGTGCTCGTGTGGCAGACCGCGCAATTCTCGTTGGCCAAAGGCTCGTGACAACTCACGCAGTGACGATCCGTGGGAGAGCCGAACCCCGAGTTGTGATCGAGCGGTTTGGTCTCGCGGTGGCAATCGTCGCACGTACTCGCCTGGTGACAGGTGGCGCAACTTTCGCGATCACGGCTGGCCGCAAGTCCATGGCCGCGCCGGCGCCAATAGCCCTTGTGATTCTCGGGCAATTCGGTCATGTGGCATTCGGTGCAGCTCGTGTCCTTGTGGCACAGGTCGCAGCGGTTCGCCATTTCGCGCCTGCATTCGCGCACGATTCCGCCGTGATTCTTCTTCCAGCTCGCGCCGTGGTTGGGCGGCTTGACGTCAGCGCGGATTTCCGTGTGGCAGACCGCGCAGTCGTTCGAAACCGCTTTCTGGGCGTGGCAGTTCGTGCACGAATCCATCGTCGGCGCGAGGTCCTTCGTGAGCACGTCGTTATTGACGATCTCGGCGTGACAGGCCGCGCACTCCAGGCCGCGGGTCGCGTGACTCTTGTGCGAGTACACGATCTCGTCCGCCAGCGCCATCAAGTGTTTTGCCTTGTACTTCTTGCCCTCGAACAGCGTCGCGACCTTGCGGTCGTCGGGTTTCGCCGCGTCCGATTCGTCGTGGCACAGCGCGCACTGCGCGGACGAGGGCATGCCCGGATCGTCGGCCTTCTGCGCGTTGCGGTGACAATCGGCGCAGTCGAGGCCCTGGTCGACGACGTGCACGCGATGGCTGAATCCGAAGGGTTTCGCCGCTGGATCGAAGGCATCCAGCAGCACACAGCCCGCCAGACTCACGGCGAGCAACGCGAAGGCCCAGTGGACCAGACGCACCGGACGGAGCTTTGCTTTTAGAATCGACATAGGGCCCCGCAACGCACGGTGTGGTACTGCTCGAGATCGTCGTCCTCGTATTCGTACTGGAATTCGAAGCTCCACATCTCGTCGCGACGCCAGACGAGCTTACCGTAGTAACTGCGCACGTCGTCGCGTTCGGTCGCAGTGAAGAAGTCGTACTTGTAGAGCGAGTAGTACGTGCCGAGCGACACGTCCAAGTCGCTGCGCAATTTGCGGGAGAAGTCGCCGCCGAGAGTCGAGTAGTCGCTCTGCTCGTCGTCGTAGTAATCGGCGGTCACGCTGGCCGTCCACGCGAACAGGATCTCGCTCGCCGTCAGTGTGGCGTAGTAGCGATTCCAGTCGTGGTTGTACGTGCCGACATCCCCGGGGTCGTTGACATCGCGGAAGTCGATCCCGGCGTCGAGATCGAGCTTCTCGGTGAGCGCGTGCCAGCCGCTGACGCCGATCTGCTGGTAGGGGTAGTACGTCTGCAGCGCCTGCGAATATGGATCGAGGAAAAGCGCGCGTTGATTCTGCTCCTCCAGGAGCTGGAAATAGCGCACTTGCAAGCTGGTCTTGCCCTCTTCGTCGCTCCAGCGCGTGCGCAGGTCGATGTCGCGATTGCGTGACTCGAGGCTCGTGTACTTGCCGCTCGCGTTCCAGTTCTTCCACGCCTGCCACAAACCGGCGCCGATCAAGTCGTTCTGGCCGTCGCCGAGCAACTGGTCGTCGTTGAGGTGCAGCCAATCCAGCCTTGCGCGGCCGCCCTTCCACGCGCGACTCTCGGCGAAGGCTCCGAAGACCGCGTTGTCGGAGTTCGAAGTGTGGTCGTAGGTGACGTTGTTGCCGCCGTAGACACCGAAGTCGATCTTCTTGGAACCGTCGTAGTTCGAATGCAGCGAAGCTCCGTCGAAGTGCGCGATCTCCGGCGCGAGGTATTCGCTCTGACGGCCGATTCGCACGCTGGTGTCGCCGTCGTTGGTCGAAAGTTGCGCGTAACCTTCGAAGACGTCTGCATCGACGGGCTCGCGGCGCGAATCGTTGATGCTGCTGAACAAGGGGCCGCTGTCGCCGTCGATGTCGAACGCGCCGCGTCCCAGGAAGTGCGCTTCCAATTCCGGATGCGCCGGGTCCGCGTAGTCGAGGGCCAGCACCTCGTAGATGTCCTGGTCGCTGTCGCCGTCGGCCGCGCGGAATTTGTAGCGACTGCTCAGCGAACCGGTCAGCGGCCCGGATTTCTTCTTGGCCTTGGCGACGGGTGCAACAGGCGCCGGTGCGGCCGCCGTGGGCTGACCTTGTTCAGCGGGTATTGCTGTCGGTGCTTGTGCGGTTGGCTTTGCAGCCGACGCCAGCGCCGCAGGCTTCTGGACTGTCGACTGCACCCCGCTCGCCCCGGGTTTCTGAGCCGGAGCCTGCGCCGTTTTGGAAAGTGCGACCGCTCCCGCAGTCGGCTCTTGCTGACTGCCCAAAGCCGGCTGCACTATTCGCGCAGCACCGGAGGGAGCGGCACATCCAGCTCCCAACGCGAGCGCGGCGATCCAAGCACAACGCAGGGACGCCGTTGGGTAGAAGACCTTCATTCGTCGTGGGACCTGGAAGTCGGGCACTTCAGACGCTGAAGATGCAGCGATCTGCTTGTGGAGCCGGGGTGAGGCGGAGTGTCCTCGTCCCCCCTGCCATGGCGCAAGCGGATCAGTGCGTAGAAGACTGCGAACTTGTGCGCAGCCCCAGCTTCCGCGTGCCGCCCTGCGACGAAAGCAAACTGGAGCGTCAGCCTTTCTACGGCCCGCTCCCACTTCGTCGTCGCGTCGATCCAAACTCTGGACGATCCTGGTGCGGATGTGGCCCGCTCAGACCAGGATCGATAGGGTCCACTGACATGGCACGTGCCCTGCGAAAAATGCTGCTGGTCCTCTCACTGGCCACACTCATCATTAAATGGGGCTCAGTCGTCGCTGACTCAGCACGCCGTGCGCGCAACCTTCGATACCTCGTTCTGGAAGTCGTGGACGCTCATGCTGTCGGGCGAGACGCGCTTCGGCGATGAGCAGGACTCGCTCTCCCTCGGCTTCTTCTTGCAGCGCCGCTTCTGAGCACCTACACGTGGAGCAACGCCATGCAACGCACTGACGATTCTCACAAGGTCCTGCGACGAGTCCTGCTCGCCGTGACGCTGCTGCTGGGAATCCTCTCCTGCACGATGCGCCGCTCCGACGTGCCGGTGAACAGCTGGTGGAGTTCGCGCGGTCCGGTGGTTCCGCACGACACGTTCCCAGCTGACTGCACGCTGTGCCACAAGGGCGGCGACTGGCACACGCTGCGCGAGGACTTCCAGTACGACCACGCGCAGGAGACCGGTTACGCACTTGAAGGGGCGCACGCCGCGGCGGAATGCCTGCGTTGCCACAACGACCGTGGACCGGTCGCGGCCTTCGTCTCGCGCGGTTGCGCGGGATGCCACGAGGACATTCACCAGGGCATGGCCGGCGACGAGTGCACGACCTGTCACGCGGAAAACGACTGGCGGCCCAAGCCGGAGATCGCCAGTCACTCGCGCACGCGCTTCTCGCTGGTAGGGGCACACGCCGCCACCGCCTGCTGGCGCTGCCACCCCGGCGCGCAGGTCGGACGCTTCGACCACGCCGATCCCGAGTGCATTGCCTGCCACGCTTCGGATCTATCGCGCGCGTCCAATCCGGCGAATCCGACCACGCCCAATCACATGACGCAGGGTTGGACTTCAGGTTGCGATCGTTGCCACATCCCGACGTCGTGGGACGGCGCGGGCTTCAACCACGCGGGCTTCTCACTGACCGGCCAGCACGCGACGACGCCTTGCGCGCAGTGCCACGTCGGCGGCAACTATGCCGGCACGCCGCAGGATTGTTATGCGTGTCACGCCGCGGATTACAACGGCGCGACGAGCCTGAATCACGTCGCACTTGGCATCTCGACGCAATGTCAGCTCTGCCACACCACTTCGACCTGGCAAGGGGCGAACTTCAATCACGTCGGGATCACGAACGGTTGTCTGAATTGTCACCAGTCGGATTACAACGGGACCAGCAACCCGCCGCACGCGAGCGCTGGCTTCCCGACGAATTGCGAGTCCTGCCACGACACGATCGACTGGGATCACGGCACGTTCCAGCACGCTTTCCCGATCACGTCAGGCAAGCACAGGAACTTCCCGTGCGCGGATTGCCACACGACGCCGAACAATTACCAGTTGTTCTCGTGCATCGACTGCCACGAACACAACCAGTCGAACACCGCCGGCCACCACAGCGGCAACCCGAACTATCAGTGGAATACGCCGGCCTGCTACAACTGCCACCCGCAGGGGAATTAGTCGGCGAGGCTCTATGGCTTCGTGCGCGAAGCCTCGAGCGCCGCGACGGCTTCGGGCATCAAGCTCTGCAACTGCGCGATGCGGTGTTCGTCGGAAGGGTGCGTCGAGAGGAACTCGGGCGGCGCCTTGCCGGCCGAGTTCTGCGACATGCGCTGCCAGAACAGGATCGACTGGCGCGGGTCGTAACCGGCGCGCGCCATATAGATGAGGCCGATGCGGTCGGCTTCGAGTTCGTGATCGCGGCCCCAGGGCAGGAAGGCGAAGACGTTGACCGCGGTGCCGATCAGCTCCTGGTACTGGGCCGCCTCCTTCCATTGCGTCGAGGCGACGCCGAGCAGGACTTCCACACCCGTCTGACTCGACATGCGCTCGGTGCCGTGGCGCGCGATCGCGTGGGCGATCTCGTGACCGAGCACGACCGCGAGCCCGGTTTCATCCTGAGTGAGCGGCAGGATGCCGGTGTACACCGCGATCTTCCCGCCGGGCATGCACCACGCGTTGGCCGTCTTCGGATCGTCGATCACGTGCGCTTCCCACTGGAAACCCGGATCGTCGGCGACCTTCGCGAGCCGTTGCACGACGCGCTGGACCATATCGAAGTTGGCGCCGCTGTCGGCGAGCTTCTCGGTCTTCAGGACTTCGGCGTAGGCCTGCGCGCCAAGTTCTTTGTCCTGATCGAGGCTGAACAGGTTGAACTGCTGACGGCCCGTGACGGCGACAGTCTGGCAGGAGCTCGAGGAGCTCGCGAAACACAGCGGCAGCGCGAGCAAAAGGGCGATGCTCGACTCGAGCCTCGGCCTGTTGGCCCGCCGAAGGTTCACGGATCTTGAATCTTGGGTTCGCATGCTTGTCGATCTCCTTGGAAAGGCCACTGACGATCGTCAGGTGCCTAGCCGCGAAGCTGAGTGTGGGATCACGCCACGCTACTTGGAAGAGGCGCGGGAATGCGAAGCCGCAGCTTGTTCCCCGCGGCCTGAGCTAGACTGCACCTGCGATGACGCCACGGTGAACAATGCGAGCCCGTCCCTGTGCGGCGCAAGCCCGGCACAAAAATGGCGGTAGGGTTCGCAGTAGCCGCCGGAGTAACGTCCGGCCGTCATCGCATCGCGCAGCGCGCCATGCGTGGCAGCGCCCACTGACCTCTGCGCGCTGACCAGGCTGGATCGGGACCGTCGGTCGATCGTGGAAAACGTGCGCCATGGTCGATGCCTTCCCTTGCCTGCCGGGGCGGACCGGGTTGGGATGGCGCCATGCTGCAAAAGATCTCGATCGCTGCGAAGCTCGCACAGTTTTCGGAAACCTGGTCGCCACGCATCGTCGGCGCGGTCAACGAATGCGAGGTCAAGCTCGCGAAGCTGCACGGCGAGTTCATCTGGCACCAACACGAGCACGAGGACGAACTCTTCCTCGTGATCGAGGGCCGCCTGAGCATGGAATTGCGCGACGGCACGGTCGCGCTCGAACCCGGGGATCTCCTGATCGTGCCGCGCGGGGTCGAGCACAGGCCGGTGGCCGGAGAGCCGTGCAGCGTGCTGCTCTTTGAACCCGCGGGCACGCTCAACACGGGCAACGTGGTCGGCGAGCGCACCGTTCTGCGCCCGAAGCGGCTCTAGCCGGCGTCGATTTCCAAGGAATTGCGTGAACCTGCGCGGCTCGCCGTCGGACTCTTGTCGCACGGCCCTGCTGGGTCCCTGAGCCATGCGCGAATCCGATCCCAAGTCACTCCAGCGCGAACTGCTCGCCCTGCGCTGCCGCCGCGGCGAGCGCGCGGCCTGGGAAGAACTCGTCGCCGAATTCGAACGCCCGCTGTTCTACTACGTGCGGCGGATGGTTCGCGGATCCGATGAAGCCTGGGTCGTGCTGCAGGAAACCTGGGTACGCGTGTTCTCCAGTCTTGCCACGCTCGAGGATCCGGCACGACTCGCGCCATGGCTGTACTCGGTGGCGCGCAACACGCTCAAGCAGCACGTGGCTGAACTCGCGAGCGAGCGGCATGTTCCGACTGACCTCGCCGACGTGCACGATCCGCTCACACTCGATTCCCCTGAGCACGATCCTGAACGCATTCACGCCGCGCTGGCCGAACTTCCGCTCCTGCAGCGCGAGGTGATCGTGCTCTTCTTCCTCGACGATCTTTCAGTGCAGGCGATCGCCGAGGTCTTGAACATCCCCGTGGGAACGGTGAAGTCGCGTCTGCATCACGCGCGCCGTTCGCTGCATGAAGTCCTTTCCAGGTTGGAGGCTCGCCATGAACGCTGATCTGCCGTCGCATCGTGAACGTCTTTTGGAACAGGATCCTCTGAGCGGTCCGGCTCGCGCCGGTTACGAGCGTGCGCTCGCCGAACTCTTCGAGCGCCGCCTCGGCCGTTTCGAGCGCCTGCGCTACGTGTTGCTCGCGGCCGTCGGTGCGATCGCGGCGCTGGCGCTGGGCAGTCTCGCGCTCACCGAACCGGCGACGACTCCGCTTGCGACGCGCGTGGTGCTCGGCGTGCTCGCCGCCATGGGTGCGACATGGTTCGCACTCGCCGCGCGCCTCGTGCGGCGCGGCAGCGTGCACCTGGTAGCCGATCGTGCGCGCATCGCGGGGATCGTGCTGTTCTTCGCCGTGCTGCAGTGCGGCTTTTTCGGCTGGCTTTCGTTCCGACATCCCGAGTCGGTTTTAGGGCTCTTTGTCGGGCTCGCCGGACTCGTGATCGCCGCCGTCGTTTTCCTCGTGCAGCGGATGCGCGAGAGCGAATTGCGCACCCGCGAACAGATCCTGCGCGGAATGCTCGGACGCTGAGGCGTCAGCTCACTTCGCCGCGCGACTCTCGGCGCGGCGCTTGATGATCCGCAGGATGTACTGCTGCGTGTCGCGCATGATGAAATCGGTCCACAGGCCGGCGTAGCGGTTGAACGTCGTCGACAGGCGGTGTTCGCTCGAAAGGTGCAGCACGACGCCGCCGGCGGGTCGCTGCTCGATCGAGTACGCGCCGCTCAGCACGTCGAAGTAAGGCCCGCCGACGGTGACGTGCTGGTCGAGCGCCTTGGCGGGAATCGTGTCCGGGTCGGAATGGATCGAAAACTCTAGTTGCTCGTTTTCGCGCCAGAGCGTGACCTGCTCGATGAAAAGCACGCCGCGTTCGAATGTCGCGTGACGCACCGAGCCGACGCCCGTGCCGCTCAGCGTCGCCGCGATCGGCCGCGGGAAACCGATCAGGTGCGACAGGGCGAAAGAGTGTTCTTCCGGCTGAATCTGCGGAACAGTCGCGATCTCGCGCCAGACGGCGCTCACGTCGGCTTGGATCACGATGCTCGTCGCGACGTGACGCTGCTCCGCCGCGTGCGGCAGCGCGCGTTCGAGCGGCGCGACGATCAGCGGCAGCAAGATGACTGCGCCGACGATCGGCCCGCGTGCTGCATCTTGCTTCATTCGCAGCAGAGTCCAAGCCACCAAGCCTCCGGACATCGAAAGCAGCGCGAAAAGGGGCAACCATAGAATGATGCAGATCAAACCCTCCCACGCAAACATCAGCGCAATGATCAGCGCCGCCATTGCCGGCAGCAGCGGGAAAAAGATCGCGCGCCCGACACTGCTCACGCGCCCGAGATAGGTCGCGAGGAATCCGATCGAGAACGGAACGACGAAGATGAACGCCACGCTCATCACGGCGAACATGCTCCCGAACCAACCCTTGGATGGATTGTCCGCGAGGCCGAAAAAAAGCCGCGCGCACAGTCCGTAGCCCAAAGCCACGACTGCCGAGGAGCACCACACCCGGCGCCGAATGGATGCTTCCAGCGGAGTCAACTCGGACATCGGAGGGAGAGTAGCCGGACTTGGAACTTGACGCTATTCCAGGCTTCGAACTCGGCAATCTTGTAGACTCCCGCGCGATCGGACGACGCGTCCGAAAGTTCATTCCAGGCTCCGCATTCCGCGGCGACCACCGACGCATCCCTATGAAGACAGTCCTTTTCTCGCTGATCCTGGCCGGTTCCGTTTCGAGCATTGCCCTGCAGAATCCCGTCAAGCAGGATCCGCCGAGCGCGCCGAAGGAAACCGTCGTCGTGAAAGCCGCCGACGTCAAATGGGGCGACCACCCCTTCATCCCGGGCGCGAAGTTGGCGGTGCAGAGCGGCGATCCCGCGAAGGGCGCCGCCGTGCTGCTGATGAAGTTCCCAAAGGGCATGATCATTCCCGCTCACTGGCACACTTCGTCCGAGACGGTCACGGTCGTTTCCGGCATCGCAGTGCTCGGGGGCGGCGAGACCGTGGACGCCGCGAAGGGAGCGGAAGTCGGACCGGGCAGCTACGCGGTCATTCCGGGGAAGAACCCGCACTGGGCGATCGCGAAGGAAGAACTCGTGCTCTCGGTCGCACTTGACAAGGCCGTGGATTTCCACCTCTGCGGCGAAAAGAAGTAGCCGTGTCCTGATGTCCTGAGGATTCGCGGCAGTCACTCCAAGGTTCGACGATGACCAACGGCAACGATCGCGAAGCGGATTGGATCTCCAACGTCTACCAGCCCGGCGTGCGGCAGTTCACGTTGCGCGCCGTGTTGGTCGGCATGTTGATCGGTGTCGTGATGTGCCTGTCGAACCTGTACGTCTTCTTCAAGACGGGCTGGTCGATGGGTGTCACGATTACCGCGTCGATCCTGGCCTTCAGCACGTTTCGACTGTTGGAAGCGCTGCGCGTGACGAAGACGCCGCTCAGTGCACTCGAGAACAACGTGTTGACCACCGTGGCCTCGGGCGCGGGCTATATGACCGGCGGAGGGAACATGGCGGCGCTCGGCGCGTTGCTCATGGTGACCGCGGTCCGGCCACCGACGCTGCCCCTGGTCGCGTGGTTCGCATTGATCGCGGCGCTCGGCGTGTTCGTAGCGATTCCGATCAAACGCCAGTTGATCAATCAAGAAGAACTCGCCTTCCCCACCGGCACGGCGACGGCGGAGACGATCCGTTCGATCCACTCTGTCGGCGCCGAGGCCGGCCGTGGAGCGCGACAGGCCAAGGCGCTGCTCTTCAGCGGCTTGCTCGCTGCGATCTTGAGTTGGTTCCGCGAAGCGAAGCTCGCCTGGATGCTGCCGTTCAACGTGCCGCCGACGATTGCGCTGCCTTTCACCATCGGGGGACGCGCCGCGGTCGATTGGACGCTGGCGCTGAAGACCGAAGTCGTGCTGGTCGGCGCCGGCGCGTTGATGAGTTTCCGAACGACCTGGTCGTTGTTGCTCGGAGGCGTGCTGACCTACGGAGTGCTCGCTCCGTCGCTGTTCGAACGCGGATTGATCAGCACGGTCAGCTACAAGGCCATCGTCGGTTGGACAGTCTGGCCTGGCGCTTCGCTGCTCGTCGCGGCCGGACTGACTTCGTTCGCGCTCGACTGGCGCAGCATCGCGCGCTCCTTCTCAGGTCTTGCGCGCGTCTTTCGCCGGCGCGAGGGCAACGAAGTCGAGCCGGAGATCGAGCGGATCGAATGCCCGGCGTGGTGGTTTCCTGCTGGATTTCTCGTGCTTTCGCCGCTGGTGGTGATCCTGATGGTCGTGCTGTTCCAGATTCCCTTCTGGGCCGGCCTGATCGCGCTCCCGCTGGCCGTGATCATGGGCTTCGTCGCGGCGCGCGTGACCGGCGAGACCGATGTCACGCCGACGAAAGCGCTCGGCCCGGTGACGCAACTGGTCTTCGGCGTGCTGACTCCCGGCAATCTTTCGGGCAACATCATGTCCGCAAACGTCACCGGTGGAGTCGGTCTGCACGCGGCCGATCTCTTGACGACGATGAAGACCGGCTGGCTGCTCGGCGGCAATCCGCGCGCGCAGTTTTACGGACAACTGTTCGGCGTGGTGGTCGGCGCGCTCGTGATCGTGCCCGCGCTCGGCCTGTTGATTCCTGATCCCCAACTGCTCGGATCGGAAACCTGGCCCGCGCCTTCGTGCGTGGTCTGGGCCGGCGTCTCCGAAGCTTTTGCGCACGGACTTGGCGCGCTCGGCACTCAGGCAAGGCTTGCGATCGCGATCGGGCTGGCGTTGGGCGTCGCGCTCTCGCTGGCCGAACGCTTCGCGCCCACGCGGATCAAGGCATTCGTGCCCTCGCCTTCGGGCCTGGGACTTTCGATGGTCATCCCCGGCAGCAACGTGATAGCGATGTTCCTCGGCGGACTCGGCGCGGAGTGCCTGCGCCGCTGGCGGCCGGTTTTCGCGTCGAGCTACCTCGTGCCGATCGCGTCGGGCTTCATCGCCGGCGAAAGTTTGATGGGCGTGCTGATCGTCGTGCTGAAGGTCTCTCACTGGTTGCCGATGTGAGCGGGCAGGCCTCGCCGGCACTTATCGCACTGCAAAGCAGGGATGGTCCGAGCATGGCTGGCATCCGCCGGCTCCAAAGGAAAGGATAGGCGCCGCGCTCCGGTCCGAGGAGCAGCCCAACGATGGACATCTGGTTTTTTTTCGCGTTTGGCATCCTGGGCTTCGCTTGCCTGGGCGTCCTGGTGGGCTGGCTCGCGCACCGCAAAGCGAGCGAGGTCGAGAGCCGCATCGCCTCGCTGGAGCGCGAACTGTGCGACGCGAAAGCGAAATGGCGTGCCGCCCCCCCGCCGCTCGCTCCCCCGCCGTCGGAACGGGACGCACACAGACAGCCGCCGATTCAGGTCGAGATTCCGCGGCCTTCCCCGATCACGACTCCGCCTCCCCCCGCGCCGCCGGTCGTCTTGGAAGTCAGCGCGGCAAGCGCGAGCGAACAGAGCACGCCTGCGCAGGACTGGAGTTCACAGCCGGAGCGCGTGATCGAGCGCGAGCCCGCGAAGCCGCGGATCGAGAAGCCCGCCTTCAATCTCGAACGCTGGCTGGGCGTGCGCGGCGCGGCGGTGCTCGGCGGCGTGTTCATGATCTTCGCGGGCTTCCTTTTCCTGCAGCATTCGATCGAACGCGGCTGGGTCACGCCTTCGGTGCGGCTGATCGTCGGCGCGATCAGCGGCTTCGTTTGCCTCTTCGTCGCCAGCCGGTTGCGGCCGCGCAAGTACGACGTGCTCGCGAATTCGCTGACCGGCGCCGGTGTCGTGTTGCTCTACGCGGTCGCCTGGGCCGCGCATGTGCTCTATGGACGGATCGAGTTCATGAGCGCGTTCGCGATCATGGTCGGCGTGACCGTGCTGTGCGGGTGGCTCGCCTACCGCCACAGCTCGCAGCTCATCGCAGTGCTCGGCCTCGTCGGTGGATTCGCGACGCCGCTGGCGCTTTCCACGGGCCATGATCGTCCGCTGGGACTTTTCGGCTACGCGCTGCTGCTCGATCTTGGATTCCTGTTCGTCTCGCACAAGCGGCGCTGGCCGGCCGTCGCGCTGGTCGGGCTGATCGGCACGACGCTGCTGCAGGGACTGTGGATCTTCCTGCGCATGGATGCGAGCCGCTTGACGCTCGCGCTTTGCGTGCTGTCCGTGTTCGCCGTCGTGTTCGCCGTGTTCAGCGCGCTGCAGCCGCGCGAGTCGCGCACGCAATGGATTCCCACGCAGGCCGGCGCCTTGCTGCTGCCGTTCGCATTCGTCGTCTACTTCGCGCAGCAGGTGCAGCTGGGCTCGCACCTCGCCCCGCTCGCCGCGATCGCGGTCGTGATGTCGATCGGCGCGGGCATCCTGAGCCGCTTGCAGGCCACGCCGTGGTTGTCGCTGGGCACGTCGGCCGGATCGCTTGCACTGGTGCTGGTCTGGGTTGGCGTGAATATCCCGGAGCTGGAGGCTTCGCGCGCGTGGGAGCTCGTGTTCTGCTCGCTCGCGATGGCACTGGTCCAGCACGGCTTCGCCGAATTCGAAGCGCGCAAGGCGCCGGATCCGAAAGCAGTGGTCCAGGCGGCCACGAACCTCGCCTTGGGGCTGGGCCTGGCCTGCGCGCTCGCCGCGGCGACTTGCCCCAGGGTTTCGATCTGGCCTTGGGTGCTCGCGTCCGCGTGCTTGCCGCTGATCCACTTGCGCCAGTCCGTGCTGGACTCGCGCGCGCTGCTGGCCGGCGTCTCGAGCTTCGTCGCCGGCGCCGGGCTCGCAGCCTGGACTCTGAACCACGAAGGCGGCGTTTTGGCGCCTGCGCCATGGCTTCTCTTCGCCAGCCTGCTCGGGCTCGGTGCGCTGTTTCTGGCTGCCTGCTCGCTTCGGCGATCCGCGGATCGCGCGAAGAGCTTCGCGGGGGCTGCCGCGTTCTTCCTGCCTGCGCTGCTTGCGGCCGGACACGGCGAGCCGCGAATCTTGGCGCCCAGCGGACTCGAACTGGCCGCGACTTTTCTGCTCGGCCTGATGATGTGCGCGGCTGCGACCGGCGCACGATCGAGCGCGCTTTTCGCACTCGCGATCCTCGGAACACTGGCCGCTCAGGTCCACGACGGCGGCATCAACATCGCGGCCTGCTCGCAGTCGCCGGCGTGGCTGCGCGTGTTGCTGATCGCCTGTGGCGGAGTCGCGGCCTTTGGCGCCTGGCCCTTCCACAGTCCGTCTGTGTTCCGTGATCGGCCGAGCATCTGGCGTGCTGCGGCGGCGAGCTCGCTGCCGTGGTTCGGCCTGGTCGAGGGTTTGGTCGTCGCACGTCTTGGAACGGGGCTGCGTTTTGCCGCGCCGCTCGGCTTCGCGATCTTCATCGGCTTTCTGGCCTGGCGCCTGTGGACCAGCGGCGCAGCGGAGCGCGACGAACGCGAACGCATCGACAAGAACGCTTCACCCGAACGCGCCGCGGAAATTCGCACGCGTCACGTCGCGCGGGCATGGTTCACGGCCGTCGCCCTGCTCTTCGCGAGTTTCATCGTGCCGATGCACGTAAGTCGCGAGCCGTTCGCGATCGGCATGGCGATCTTCGGCCTTGCTATCGCCGCTGCTTGGACACGCATCGACAGCCGCGGGTTGAAGCACCTGGCTGTCGCGGCGCTCGTCCTGGCCATGTGGAATTTGGTTGGCGATCGTTGGTTTGGGACTTTCCCGCGCGCTCACTGGCGCCTGTTCAATCCACAGGCCTATCTCTTCTTGCTTCCCGCCCTGTGCGCCGCGCTCGCCGCCTGGCTGCTGAACTCTCGCGAAGTCGTCCGCGCGCGCGGCTTCGAGCTCCGGAATTTCCAAAGGGCGCGTCCGCTGTGCGCGATCCTCGCCGGAAGTTGCGCGGTGCTTTTCGCTTTCGCCTGGCTCAATCTCGAAGTCGCCGATGCCTTCAGCGAAACGGAGACCTTCCGCATGCGCCTGCGCGGTGCGCCACGCGCCAACCTCGCCATGTCGATCGCCTGGGCGGTCTATGCGCTTTTCCTGCTCGGCGCGGGCGTTCTGAAGAGTCTCGGAGGATTGCGCTGGGCCAGCCTGATCCTGCTCCTCATGACCATCGCCAAGGTCTTCCTCTTCGACCTCGGACACCTTGGCGGACTCTACCGCGTGGCGTCGATGCTCGGACTCGCGCTGTCCTTGCTGCTGGTGTCCTTCCTTTATCAACGCTTCGTCTTCCGCCGTCGCACGGCGGCGGGCGCTACAGGTTGAGTGCTCAGACATCCCTTCCGGCACAGCTGAGGCCCCCTTCGGCGCCCCGGGCCGCACGAAATCTTGTCCCCGTCGCCAATTCGGCCCTAATCCTCTCCCGAGCAAGTAGTTAGGCTGGCGGGATGCAACGGACGCCCGAGCAGGAAGTCATGGACACCGCCGAAGAGGCGCTGATCTACGACGCCATGGATCACTCGGGTCCCAACCGCGCGTTCGTCGAGCGGCTGGTTTCGCTGGGCGCGCACGGACGGATCCTCGACATCGGCACCGGGCCCGGTCAGATCCCGCTGTTGCTCGTCGAGCGCCTCGCCGACGTGAGCGTGGTCGGTGTCGACCTTTCGGAGCATATGCTGCGGCGCGCAGAGTTGAGACGCGGCCGCTCGCCGCACGCGAATCGGCTCGAATTCAGACTCGCCGACGCCAAGGGCCTGCCCTTCCCTCGCGAGAGTTTCGACGTCGTCGCGTCGAACACGATCCTGCACCACGTTTCGGATGCGCGACAGTTCCTCTCCGAAGCGTGGCGCGTCTTGCGTCCGGGCGGCGCGTTCCTGATACGCGACTTGTTCCGGCCGCCGACGCCGGAGCGCGCAAGCGAGCTGGTGCGAACCCACGCGGCCGACGCCACGCCCGCGCAACAGGAACTGCTGCTCGCGTCCCTGCACGCGGCGCTCGAACCCGAGGAACTGCGCGCCTATGCGCGCGAGGCCGGCCTCGTGGAAGTGAGCCTGACGATCGATTCGGACCGCCACATGTCGCTCGAGGCGCGAGCGAGGCGATGAGCGGACAAGCAGAAACCAAAGTCGACAAGACCAACGCCGAGGGGAATCTCGCTCTGGCACTGGGCGGCGGAGGCGCGCGTGCGGCCTATCAAGCCGGCTTCCTGCACGCGGTCGCGCAGCACTTTCCCTCGCTCCAGATCCCGATCCTGACAGGCGTTTCCGCAGGCGCGATCAACACCGCATTCCTGGCCAATCACCAGGCGGGCTTCGAAACGCGCACGCAGCGGCTGTGCGAATTGTGGAGCAGCCTGCGCACGCAATCGGTCTTCGACGCCAGTTCGGCTTCGCTTGGATCGATGGTCCTGCGCTGGGGCATGCGGCTGGTGTCGGGCGGCAGCAAGGTCGCGCCGCGGCCCCACGGAATGGTCGACACCGCACCGCTGCGCGAATGCCTGATGAAAAACCTGG
>JANMRV010000360.1:0-2711 GCA_031388685.1 Planctomycetota bacterium | reverse complement strand
CGCGCGCTACGGTGGCTCGAAGGAAGGTCTGGGCAAGACGATCGTCATCGATTTCAGCTCGCCCAACATCGCCAAGCCGATGCACGTCGGCCACCTGCGCTCGACGATCATCGGCGCTTCGCTCGTGCGCATCTTCCGCGCGCTGAACTACCAGGTCGTCGGGATCAATCACATCGGCGACTGGGGCGCGCAGTTCGGCGGCCTGGTGGTCGCCGTGCGGCGCTGGAAGAGCGAAGTCGACCTCGAAAGCGATCCGGTGCTCGGGCTGCTCGCGCTCTATCAGCGCAGCAAGGAAGCGCTGAAGGAAGACGCGCAGTTCCAGGCCGAAGCGGTCGCTGCTTACCAGGAACTCGAAAGCGGCCGCGAGGGCGAAGTGCGCGCGCTGTGGCGTTGGGTCACCGAAGTTTCGCTGCGCGGCTTCTCGAAAACCTACGAGCGGCTCGGCGTGCGCCACGAACTCGTGCGCGGCGAGAGCTTCTACGAGCCCTTCCTCGATGCGACGATCGAACGCCTGAAGCAAAGCGGTATCACCGAAGTCTCCCAGGGTGCGCTGGTGGTCGATCTTTCGAGCGTCGACAAGGGCCTCAAGGAAACTCCGTGCCTGCTGCAGCAGACCAACGGCACGACGCTGTACGCGACGCGCGACCTCGCGGCGCTCTTCCAGCGTTGGAACGAGTTCCACTTCGAGCGTTGCCTGTACGTCGTCGGCTCGGAGCAGAAGCTGCACTTCCGCCAGCTCAAAAGCGTGCTCAAGCGCATGGGCGCCGACTACGAAACGCGCGTCGAGCACATCGACTTCGGCCTCTTGCTTGGACCGGGCCGAGTGAAAATGGCCGCGCGCAATCGCGGCACAGTGCTCGTGCTCGACGATCTGATCGACGACGTCGTCGACGAAGCGTTCCGCGTGATCGAAGCCAAGAACCCGGAACTGCCCGACAAGAAACGGGTCGCCGAGCAGGTCGGACTCGGCGCGCTCGTGTTCAACGATCTCAAGCGCGAGCGCATCAAGGACGTGATCTTCGAGAAGAGCGAGATCCTTTCCTTCGAAGGCGAAACCGGTCCGTATCTGCAGTACACCCACGCGCGCCTGGCTTCGATCCTGCGCAAGGCCGCCGCGAACGGCGAAGGCGGCGGCGAGCCGGATTGGAACGTGCTCGAGAATGCCGGCTCGATCCTGATGCGCCTTTCGCGCTTGCCGGACGTCGTGCGCAGCGCGGCGGCGCATTGCGAGCCGTCGGAGATCTCGAACTACCTGCTGGCCCTCGCCCGCGAGCTCAACACCTGGTACGCCGACAATCGCGTGCTCGGTGAAGCAGCGCCTACGACGGCCGCGCGCCTCGCACTCATCCGCGCTTCCAAGTCCTCTGTGGGCAATGGGTTAGATCTGCTCGGCATCACGGCATTGGAAGCAATGTAGACAGCGCCCGGCGCGCTGCGTGGGATTCAAATCGGCCCCTCCCTAGGAAAGCAGCAGCAAGCCCGTGATCGAGAAACTCATCCGCGACGTGCCGGACTTCCCCAAGCCGGGGATTCTGTTCAAGGACATCACGCCCTTGCTGCAGGACGCGCAGGGCCTGGCCGAGACGATCGCGCGTCTGGATCGCGCCGTTCCTGCATCAACCTACGACGTCGTCTGCGGCATCGAATCGCGGGGCTTCATCTTTGGAACGGCGCTCGCGCTGAAGGCCGGGAAGGGCTTCGTGCCGATCCGCAAGCCGGGCAAGTTGCCCTACAAGACGGCCAAGGAGTCGTACGAACTCGAGTACGGCCATGACACGATCGAGGTCCACATTGATGCGCTGAAGCACGGACAGCGCGTCCTGATCGTCGATGACCTGCTCGCCACTGGCGGCACGATGGCGGCTGCGGCCAGCCTCATCCGGCGCATCGGTGGACAGCCGATCGCAGCCGCGGTCGTGATCGAACTCGCGTTCCTGAAGGGACGCGATCGGCTTGGCTCCCTGCCCGTTCATTCCCTGATCCGGTACTAGGCCATGGTACGAATTCGAGCCACGAGCACCCGGCGGACGATTCTGCGCCACCCCCGCGCTTGCGTCGTCAGGTCTCGCATCGCGGTGGTCAGAACCGACGTACGTCCATGAGCGTCAAGAAGCAGTCCCAGCACCCCGCGGCGAAGAAGGCGGTCGCCAAGAAAATGGCGGAGCCGGCCCCGGCTCTGCCCAAGCGCGTGGCGAATGGCCGACAGGGGGTGTCCGGGAAGGCCGGCGCCGGTTCGAAAAAGACCAAGACCGTTCTCAAGCACCGACACGCAGCCTCTGCGTCTGTGAAAACTCAATCGCGCGCCTCGGCCGCGGGCAAGTCGAGCACCGTGACGAAAAATTCCAAGCCCAGCGCCGTCAAGGCGCCTGCAAAGTCTGCGCTCAAGTCGAAGGTGTCGGGCAAGCCCACGGCGCCGGCCGCGGCGCTTCCCGCGGCGAAAGAGTCCGCGAAGAAGGCAACTGCGGGCAAGTTGCAGAAGCCGACCACGCTCGAGGACCTGAAGGCGATGCAGACCGAGGACGTCTGGGTCCTCTATCGCAAGGCGCGCAAGGCCAACGACGATCCCGTGTGGATGGAGCTTTTGCGCAACGCGCTGATGGAGTTGCACTATCCGTTGGTGCGGCACATCGCGGAACGTCTGCTGCAGACGCTGCCGAAGTCGATCGAACTCGACGACCTGATCAGCGCCGGCGTGTTCGGACTGATGGACG
>JANMRV010000316.1:0-2491 GCA_031388685.1 Planctomycetota bacterium | reverse complement strand
CGCGCGCTCGAGATCGCGCAGGAAGTAGTAGTGCAGCATCACCGCCGTGTCGTTCAGGTAGTTTGGATTCTTCGGTTCGAGCTCGAGCGCCACTTCGTAGGCGGCGAGCGAATCCTCCCAGAGTTTGTTCACCTTGGCTTCGTCGTAGGCCTTCGGCGCCGCGGTCAGGGCACCCTGCGTGCCGCGCAGCTGGTCACCCTCGTCGCGCAGGAAAAGACCGAGGTTGTTCCAGTGGCGCGAGTTTTCCGCCAGGCGCGGCACGAAGCGCGTGATCAGATCGCAGGCGAAGATTGCTTCCTCGCTCAGCGCCTTGCCGGCGTGGTTCTTCTCTTCCAGGGCCCAGGCGATGAAGGCTTCCATGCGCGCCGTGTTCCTGACGACATCGAAACCGAGCGCTGCGTACAGGCCCGCCGCGTCGAGACTTGCGTACTTGTGCAGCGTCTGCAGGCTGTGCTCGAAGTCGCGCTGTTCGAAGCGCACGCAGAACAGGTAGTAGAGCGTGTTCGTGAATTTCGGATTCTTCTCCAGCGCGCTTTCGAAGGCCTTTTCCGCTTCGGGCAAGAGCTTGGCGCCGTAGTTCGCGTAGCCAAGCCACCATTGAAGCGTCGCGGCGGCCGCGCCCGAGCCGTCGTGTTTCGCGCTCCAGCTCTTGTGCGCGCGCAGCATCAAGTCGACGAATTCTTGGCCCGGGAATGCGGTCAGAATCGCGTTGTAGTCGACCGTGTTCGGATCGAGCAGGATCCCGCGCACATAGGCCGCGCCGGCGTCATCGCGCATCTGCTTCCAAAGAAAGGCCGATGCGAGTTGCGAACAGGCCTGCTGCGCGAGCAGCCGCAAATTGGGTTCCGGCTCGATACCGCACAGCACGATCGCCTTTTCGAAAGCCTCGACCGCGGCCTGCCACTGCTCGTCGGCATCGGCCGCCTTCGTCGCGTCGGCGGCGAGTTGCGCATAGGCTGCAATCGCCAGCTTGCCGCGCAGCATGCGCCGCGCCGGATCGTTGGGGGCGAGCTCGACGTATTTCTCGGCAGCCATCTGGCCCGTGCCCATGTCCTGCGCGTACCAGGCCGCATCGGCCAACGCGCCCCAGGCATCCTCGAAGCGCGCGTCGTTCTTCGCGCCGACGAGTTTCAGATAGCGCACGGCGTCCTCGAATTGCGAACCGGTCAGCGCTGTCGTCTGACCTGCAGCGATGTCGCGCGCGGCCATCGAGTAGAAGGCCATGCCGAAGAGGTAGTCGAGTTCGATGCCCGACTTGCCGGCGGCTTTCAGCGCGTCCGCTTCGAACAGGGCATCCTCGATGTGCCCTTGCGCAATCAGGGTGCGCAGCACGAAGACGCGCGTTTTCAGCGTGGCTCCGTCCAACTTCTCCGCCTCGCTGAAGACCCGCAGCGCGTCGTCGAGTTTGCCCTCGGCGAGAAACTTGCGACCGCTGGCGATGAGTTCGTTCACGCCCTGAAGCGCGGACACGTCGAGGCCGAAGGGCGCGAACTTCTCGCGCGCAACGCAGATTTCGGCAGGCCAGGGAAGAGCCGCGGAAAGGGGCAGGGCAATCAGAAAGAAAATCGACATGGAAGGGTGGGTGCGGCGATCCAACGATCGGCGTGGGATCAGTCCTGGTCTTGGCGGGGGTTCGTCTCAGGAATTGACGGCAGATTCTTCGAAGCCTCGATTGCTCTAGGCAGCAGAAACTCCTTCACGTAGGCCTGGGAGTCGGGGTGGATTTCCAACGAGCGCTCGAAGTGCGGGATGGCCGCGTCAGGGTTTTCCCTGATGAGAAACTCGAGTTCGCCGAGTGTCCGCTCGGCGAGCGCCCAGGCCACCTTTAGTTGGTCGCGCTGCGCAGGTTTCAGGTCCGCGGCCAGGCACTGTTCGTCAGCGAGGCGTCTGGCTCCAAGAAGGAGCTGCTCCGCCCGGGCGAGGTCCGCGCGCGTGTGGTTGATGGCCATGCGCGCCGCGTCCGTGGCGAGCCGTGCGTCCAGCGGCGTCAGCTCGACGGCCTTCAGGTACCAGCCCCAGCTGGCGACGTAGGCGTCGGCCGAACTCTTGAGCCGCAAGGGAACGGCCTTGGCGAAGCGCTCGCGTTCCTTGCGCGAATCGAAGTCGCTCTCTTTCACGCCGGCCGATTTTCGCAGGCTCTTGAGCTTCTTCGGGTCGAGCACTTCCTTCCGGCTGGCCTTCCCGAGCCACTCGGCCTCATCGGCCAGGAAGTCGGCCGCCGTCTGGGCGCTCTCAGCCGCCGCGCGCGCCCACTGTGCGTCGCCGGGCAACTGTTGGGCAAGATCTGCGTACACGGCGGCGGACTCGACCAGCTTCTTCTGATCCCGGTAACGTTCTGCGATCTTCGTCAGTCCGGCGACTCCGCTGTCGATTCGTCCAGCCGACTGCGGATCGACCACAGCCGGGTCGAGAGCGAGGAGCCCAGGGCCGAGCACGGTCATCGAGAGAAATTCGATACGCGCATCATTCAGCCTCCCGCCGTCGATCAGGA
>JANMRV010000314.1:0-7615 GCA_031388685.1 Planctomycetota bacterium | reverse complement strand
CGCATCAGCGTCGTCGCGGTCTACAACGGCGCTAAACCGGTGGTGGTCGACACCAAGGACTTCGAAGTCGTGCGCAACATCTTCGGCGACCTGCCGATGCACTATGCGTTCCCGGCCGGCAAGACCAAGTTGTTCACCGGCCTCGAGGAAGCGGCGAAGATGTTGCGCACGACTTCGAAGTCCTTGGTGTCGACCACGACGGGTTTCGCGCCGTTGTAGACCGCGACGACGCTGACGCGCGATTGTTCGATCGGCACGCGATCGAAGAACGACTCGATCAACGCGCGGGCACGGGCCATGCGGCTTTGCTTCTTCTCCGGCCCCGCGTCCATCAATCGCATGCTGGGCGAGACGTCGAGCACGATCAGCACATGCTGGAAATCGGCGTCGGCGCGCTCGGCGGACATGCCGGTCGAATAGCGCCGGGGTTCCAGGGTGAGCAGCGTCAAGAGACCCCAGGTCATGGCGCACAGCGCGGCGACTCGCAGGTAGGGCGCGGAGCTCGCCCAGGCGGACGGCAGCCGGCCGGGGCCGAAGGCCAGCGGCGCAAGTCGGCGGATGCGCCGCCCATGCCACGCTTCCGCGCCTGCGGCCAGCACCAACACAGCGAGCGCCGCGAGCGGAGCGACGAACTCCTTGTCCAGCACTTCGTCTACCACGGCGTGTACCTCAGGCCGAACAGCGCGAGCAGGCTCAGGGCGAGCAGGCCCAGCCCCGCGAGGCACCACGGCACGAGATTGTCGGCGGCTTCGGCCTGCGACTTCTCCATGCGCGTCTTCTGCATCTTGTCGATGCGCTCGAAGACGCGCTTCAAGCCGTCGGTGTCCTCGGGCTTGAAGGCCTCGCCACCGGTCAGCGAAGCGATGCGCACGACCGGATCGGGGATCGCGCCCTCGGCGATGTGCACTGTGTAGACGACGATGTTGTCCTTGGCGAGTTCGCGCGCGATCACTTCGTCATTGCCGCCGCCGAGGTCCGAGCTGTAACCGTCGGTGATCAGGATGATCATCCGATCGCCCTCCTCGCGTTCGACGAGCACCTTGCGACAGGCCGCCAGCGCTTTGGCGATCTCCGTGCCATTGAGCCAAGGCGGCAGCTTCCCAGGATGCATGAACGGCGGCGCGCAGCGGAACGCCGAAATGTCGGTCGTCACCGGCACCCAGTGCAAGACGCTGTTGCCGAAGAAAGTCAGGCCGAACGCATCGCCCGTGCGATAGTCGAGGAACTGGTTGATCGCCACCATCGACGCGTCGTAGCGATCGCCGTCGCCGAACTTGGCCATCATCGAGCCCGAGACATCGACGCAGAACTGGATGTTGGTGAGCACGCGCTTGGAGCGCGGCGCTTCCCAGGCCTGCGGGCCGGCGAGCAACACGCACACGATCGCCATCAAGAGCGCGGGCATCGACTCGAAAAGGCGCAGAAAGAAGCGAATCCAGGCTCCCGACGGCCCATTCGAATGGTCGAAGGGCAGCACAACCGCGCGGCCCGAACGATTCCAGTTCCACAACAAGAGCGCCGCCGGAAGGACCAAGAGCAACAGCGCGTTCGGATGGCGGAAGATGTCGATGGAGTCCATGTCGCTCAGCGCCGGGTCGAGACCGCGGCCCTGCTCGCATCGATTTCAGGGATCGCATCCGCCGGCAAGTTGCGGTACGGGGCGAGCAGCGACTGCAGGTCGACGTTCACGGGCGCGACCGGCATGTGCAGCCAGGCTTCCAAGCTCTTCAGCAATGGACCGGCTTCTGCGTGTTCGCGCAGCAGGACCATGCTGAGCGCGGGCTCCTTGTCTTCCAGAGCGAGCTTTCGCCGCCAGTAGGCAACTAGACCCAACTCCAGCTGCGCGCGTTCCTCGCGCGAGAGTTTTCCAGCGACCGCGCTCTCGACCAGTGGCTTCAATCGTTCCGCCAGTGTGCGCGGCTTCCATTCCGCCGCGGCGCGCGCCAATTGGCGTTTGCGCCAACCGAAAAGGATCGCGAACGCGCCGACGAGCCAGGCCACACCGGCCGCGATCATCAGTGTGCGGTAGCCACCGAAACTCGGCAGAGGCACGGGCTGTGGCGCGTGCGGCTTGACCACGCCGGCCGCGAGCACACTTTGGACCTCGACGCGTATCGAAGGCACTGCGTCCTTCGCTCCACTCTCGATTCTGATCGGTGTCCCGTCCTTGTGCCGCAGCGCGTCGCGCAAATCGTACTTGCCGGGCTCGAGGCCGACGTACTCGAAGTCGTAGCGAAAGGCGTCGCCGTGCGCGGAGACGCGCGTGATGCGCAGCACGAGCGGATCCTTCGGATCGCGCGCGCGCACTTCCAGCTCGGGCGCGGGCAGGACGACTTCCGTTAGGCGGCCGGGCATTCCGACGCTCGGCAGCTTCGCGCTGTCGGCTTGCGGAGCCGCCGCGAGGGGCAGCGCGAGCGCGAGCATCAGCGCAGCGACGCGGCGCAGATCGCGGAACATGAAAGCTCGGCTTGTCATCGTTCTCCCTTGCCGATCCAGCCGCGCGCGCGGAAAAGTTGACGCAGCGCGGGAACGAACGGTTGGTCGACTCGAATCAACAGGTGGTCGATCCCGCAGCGTTTGAGCTCGGCGTCGGCCTTGCTGGGATCGATCCAACGCCGGCGGCCGTGGGTCACGAACTCGCGCCCGGTCTCGGCTTCGCGCGCGCGGAAGAAACCGCTGCCGCGCCAGCCGCGTTCGGCGGGGTCCTCGAGTTGCAGCACGATGCAATCGTGCAATTGCGCAAGTCTTTTCAGCGCGGCCATCGCCTCGGGATCGTGCAGATCGCTCATCACGATGAACATCGAGCGCTGCGCGAGGCTCGGCATCAGCTGAGCGATTCGCTCGGCGATCGTCGTGCGCTCGTCGAAACGATACGTGCGCAAAAGGTGCAGCCACTGCATCACGCGGCCGGTCGAGAGGCTCGGCTGGATGCGCAAGGAACGCTCGCCGACGCAGATCACGCCGACCGGGCTGACGCGATCGAGCGCCGCGAGCGCGAGCCCGCCTGCGATGAACAGCGCGGTCTGGTACTTGCTCTTCTTGTGCGCGCTGACCGTCATCGACGCCGACGTGTCCACCAGCAGATAACACGGCATGCTCTTGGGCGTCTCGTATTCCTTGACGTGGTAGCGGCCGGTGCGCGCGGTCACACGCCAATCGATCTGGCGGATCGAATCGCCGGGCTGATAGGGCCGCGATTGCACGTACTCGACGCCCGAGCCGACGAACGGCGACTTGTCGATGCCGTAGGCCAGGCTATTGGCGAGCTTGCGCAGCGCGATCACGAACTGGCGCGAATCCAGCGCATCGAAGTCCTCGATGCGGCCTTCCATCGCTTTCTGTCCGAAGGGCAGCATGGCCACGGCGGCGCTCAGGCGCTCGCGGTCTCGAGCTTGGCGGCCGTCGCTCCGCCACCCAGCGAATGCAGCAATTCCGCGACGATCGACTTACCGTTGACGCCCTCGGCGATCGCTTCGTATTTCAGCCGCATGCGGTGCAGCATCACGTCCTCGGCCAGTGCGAAGATGTCTTCGGGCACCGTGTAGTGGCGGCCGTGCATCAGCGCGCGTGCGCGCGAAGCTTTGATCAGCGCGATCCCGGCGCGCGGACTGCAGCCCAATTCGACGGCCGCATGACGGCGCGAGCGGTTGACCAAATCGACGACGTGTTCGACGAAGGTCTCGCTGACGTGCACGCGGTGCACGGCTTCCATGGCCGCGACCAGTTCATCGGTCGAGCCGACGGGCTCTTTCTTGAGCACGTCGAATTCGGTCTGCACGATCGCGCCGCCATCCTGGCGTTCCACGCGCAGCGCGGTGTTGCGCACGAGGATCTCGCGTTCTTCCGCCGGCGAGGGATAGTTCAAGCGGTGCACGAGCATGAAACGGTCGAGCTGCGCCTCGGGAAGTTCGAAGGTGCCCGATTGTTCGACCGGGTTTTGCGTCGCGATCACCAGGAACGGCGCGGGCAGGCGGAAGGTCTCGCTGCCGATCGTGACCTTGCGCTCCTGCATGGCCTCGAGCAACGCACCCTGCACCTTGGGCGCCGCGCGGTTGATTTCGTCGGCCAGCAACAGATTGGTGAAGATCGGGCCCTTGCGCACGCGGAATTCGTTGACGCGCTGATCGAGGATCTCCGAGCCCAGGATGTCCGACGGCAACAGGTCGATCGTGAATTGGATGCGCGCGAAATCGAGGTCGATCGATTTCGACAGCACCGAAATCAGGAGCGTCTTCGCCAGGCCCGGCACGCCTTGCAACAAAAGGTGGCCGCCCGTGAACAGCGAGATCAACAGGCGTTCGACCACGATGTCCTGGCCGACGACCACGGTGGCGACGCGCTCGCGCACGGCGCGGATGAAGTTCTCGGTTCCAACGAGTTCGGCGCGAGTCAGGGGAGCAGGGGTCTGCGTCATGGAAGATCAGTCCTGAAAGTTTGGGAGTGGTGCCCTGCGAGCCGCAAAGTTCAATGCCACGATCGGCCCCGGATGGACGAGCGGCGCAGATCCTAGCTTCCGGGCTGCTCGATAGATCCGTCCGGCTCGGTCCCTACCGATAGGCCCCACCTCGCGGCGGGTTTCAATCCCTTTGGCCTGCCCTCATCGTTTGGCCGCGTCGCGCATCTGCCGCGCGCTTTCGAGCCGGGCGCCGGCCATGCCCTGGGCGCGGATCGGATCGACCTTCAGGGCCTCCTCGAAGGCCGCGATCGCCTCGCTGTACTTCCCCTCCTTCATATAGAGGTCGCCAAGAGCGATGCGCGCGCCGCCGTGGGCCGGTTCGAGCGCCAGGGCCGCCGCCACCAGCGGCGCGACCTCCGCCGGTTTCTCGCGCGCCAGCGCCAACTGCGCCAGGAAAACGTAGGCGTCGGAAGAGGGTTGGATCGCGAGATATTCGCGCAGCGCCTTGGCCGCATCCTCGAGGCGTCCCTGGGCCACGAAGATGCGCGCCTCCTGCTCGAGGGCGGCGCGGTCGAAGCGCGAGCGTCCGAGCGCGCGCTGAACCTTCGCCAGCGCCTCGGCGAGTTTGCGCTGCGCGTCGGGCCCGCTGGCCTGGGCCTGCAAGCGAATCGCTTCCTCGATCAGTTCCCAACCGGGCAACATGTCCTTCGGATCGAGCACACCCGTGGAGCCGTCGGGCGACACGCCGCTGGAGTACCCCAGCGCGCTGATCGCGCGTTGCGCGTCGGCGGGGAGCTTTGAGCTGCGCTTCAGGAGCTCGCTGTCCTTCGGCCAGGCCGCGAGAAGTTCGCCGAGCTTGGCCGCCATGCGCTTGACTTCGGCCGCATGCTCGACGCTGCGGTCCTGCAACTCGAAGGGATCCTTCACGAGGTCGAAGTACTCGCTGCGCGGCGCCTGGATGTACTTGGCCGTCTTGCTGCGCAGGCCGTGCAGCGGGGCCCAGCCGTTGTTGAGCAGCGTCATCATCGATTCGAGGTAGACCTCGCGCTCGGCGCGCGCGGGAGTCGTGATCAGGCTTTCGCCGTCGAATTTGCGCGGCGCCGTGTTGCCCAGCGCGTCGAGCACGGTCGGAACGAGGTCGGCGGTCGTCACCACGTCATCGACGACAACGCCGATACTTTTCGGACTCGCGGGACAGGCCAGGATCCAGGGCACGCGCATCGCTGCGTCGTAGATCGTTCGCCCGTGGGTCGATTCGCCGTGCTCGCCGAGGCTTTCGCCGTGATCGGCGACGACGGCGATCAACGTTCGCTGCGCAATTCCGGCGGACTCCAAGGCCGCGAACAGGCGGCCTATCTGCGCGTCGACGAAGGCGATCTCGCCCGCGTATTCGCGTCCGCGGAACTGCGCGTCGAAGGGCGCCTGCGGCGTGTAGGGGTCGTGGGCGTCGTAAAAATGGACCCAGGCGAAAAACGGCCGTGCGACATCGCGTTTCGCGATCCAGGCAAGCGCCGCCTGCGCCGTGGCATCGCCGGGCCGTTCGTTCTGTCCGCCGAAACTGTTCGCCGAGTGCGTTCGCGCGACCTGGTCGTCGTAGAGATCGAAGCCCTGGTCGAGACCGAAGCGACGGTCGAGCACGAAGGCCGAGACGAAAGCCGCGGTCTGATAGCCGTTTTCGCGCAGCATTTCGCCCAGCGTGATCTGCTCGGCGGCCAGCGGCTGCTCGCCGTTGTTGCGCACGCCGTGCGAAGGCGGGTAGAGCCCGGTGAGGATGCTCGCGTGCGAAGGCGCGGTGAGTGGCGCAGAGCACTGCGCCTCTGCGAAACGAATGCCGCGCGCCGCCAAGGCATCGAGGTTTGGCGTGCCGGCGTTGCGCGCGCCGTAACACCCGATGGCGTCCGCGCGCGTCGTGTCGAGTGTGACCAGCAGCAAGTTGAATCCGCGCGCGCTTCCGGAGTCGATTGCGTTCGCCGGCGGGGGCAGTTCCGTCGAGCAACTCGCCAGCAGGCTCAGGGCGAAGCCGGCGAGCTTTGCAGGCGTCGTCTTGCGAGCGCTCGCCATGGAAGACCTGTCATGTCCTGGGCTTGCCGGCGCCAAAGATCTCATTCGTGTGATGTTCGACTGAGGGTCACCGCAGTGAGTCCGAGGTCGCCGGGCACAGCCGCGCCGCAATTCCCGAGAATCTCGTCTAGGCCAGCCACAACTTCGCGAATTCGTGTACAGATGAAGCTCATCCCGAAGTCCAGGCCTTTCCTGCCGCCCACTCCACGTTCCACGAGTCTCACGTGTCGATCTTCGACAAGTGGAGCCTAGGTGTCCATGGGGAGAGACGGGAAGGGTTGGGCAGGTGGATTCGCAACCCCCGTTTCCTCCCAGGAGTTTTCCTCATGTCGTTCTTCAGTAAGGTTCTGATCGCTTCCGCCGTCGCGACATTCGCCGGCGCAGCTTCCGCTCAAATCGTCCCCACCGGCCCGTTCACGGGGCAGCAGTCGGAGAGTTTCCAAACCCAGGTTGCTGGTCAGTTCACGACCTGCATTGTGGGGCGCGTGTTCAACAACACCGCCGACCTGTGCGATCCGTCGGGGAATTCGATTCACATCACCGGCGGGTGGAGTTTCTTCTGCCAGATCAACCCCAACGCTGGCACCCTATTCTCCGCGTCGGCCGGCGGCCCGGCGGTCTACACGTTTGACCAACCCGCTACGCGCTTCGGAGGGTTTTTCGGCACGAACTCTGGCACCGCGGACGCGACGATGGAGTTCTACGACGCCAGCAACAACCTGATCTCTTCGCAACTGGCGAGCGTGCCCGCGACCTGCTCATGGGGTTGGCAAGGCTGGACCGTCGTCGGCGGCCCTGGGATCAAGAGCGTCAAGATCATTGGCCTCAACGGCTTCAACGGCGGCGGTTTCATCGACATGGATTCCATGGAAGTCGACTACGGAACACCGTGTCCGGTGCCGTTCACGTATTGCACGCCCAAGGTGAACAGCCTGGGTTGCACTCCGGCGATCGGCTCGACGGGAACGGCGAGCGCCAGCGCGGGCTCGGGCTTCGTGATCAATGCGAGCAACGTGATCAACAACAAGCCCGGTCTGTACCTGTACAGCGACCAAGGGCCAGCCGCCGTGCCGTTCTTCGGTGGAACCCGCTGCGTCAACGCGCCGGTCAAGCGCTCGGTGCCGATGAACTCGGCCGGCAATGCTCCGCCGAACGATT
>JANMRV010000294.1:0-4679 GCA_031388685.1 Planctomycetota bacterium | reverse complement strand
CCCGACGCCATTTCAGGCCTTGAACGTGACAGCCTCGGATGCGTAGCTTCTCAGTAGTCCACGACCATCGGCCACCCCGGCCGAACGCAAAGCCATGTCCTCCCGCAGCGAGCCGTCCACAGCGGCGCTTGTCATCACTCTGGCGCTGGCCAGCGGCCTTTGCTTGGGCGCCGCGGATGCGATCGTCGACATGTCGGTGCGTTCGAACGTTTCCGCTTCACCACTTTCGATCTGGAGCTGCCTGGGCGTCAGCGCGCTCGCTGGAGCGCTCGGTTTCGTGCTGCTATGGCTCGTGAGTACGCCGTTGCGCCGGCGTTGGGCGAGCGATCAAGGTGCTTTGGGCCTGGCGCTCGCGGCCGCGCTGTCGACCGTCGCCCTGCCGACGCTGCTGGCGTGTTATCGCGCCGTCGATCAGGACCAGAATTCAACGTTGCTTGCAGTCCCTGCCGCATGCGTGGTCGCGATCGGCGTCTACCTGCTCGCGCGCCCGTTCAGTTCAAGGTCCGGCGGGCGCGCCGCGGTCACGCTTTTCGCCGCCTGGATCAGCGCCGCGTCGCTCAGCGCCGCGGCCTTCCTGGCCCTGCGCAAATCCGAAGCACTTTCGGGCAGCGTGGCCAGCGCGATCGGCGCGCTGACAATGCTGATCGTCATCGGCGCGAGCGCCTGGTTGTTGTGGCGCGCGAAGACGATTCGCCCGGCCACGCGCGCGCTCGGCGCGTTGTTCCTTGCTGCCAGCGTCCAGGGCGTTCTCCATGTTCGTCCGCAGATCGAGGCTCCTGCGGACAAGGGCAGCGTGCCCGCCGGCCGCAAGCCGCGGCAGGTCGTTCTTGTGGTCGTCGATACTCTGCGCGCGGACTACCTGTCGTGTTATTCGAAGAACGCGCCCCCCACACCCACGCTCGATGCCCTGGCCGCGAAGAGTGTGTTCTTCGCGCATCCGCGTTCCTCGGCGCCGTGGACCTTCCCTTCTGTCTCGTCGATCCTGACCGGGCTCGCGCCGAGCGTGCACCTTGGGCTGCGTCCCTTCGACGCGCTCCCGGACAAGGTCATGACGCTCGCGCAACGCATGTCGAACGCGGGATTCCTGACTGCGGCCTTCGTGCGCAATCCCGCATTGCGCCAATACACGCACATCGACCGCGGCTTCGACGAGTACCACTTCCAACGCGAGGCCCACCCGCCGTCCGCGCTCGCTGAAGTGCTGCTGCGTCCGCTCTTGCCGGAAATCTACCTGCCCCAGGTCGGCGTCGACGTGCAGACTCGCAGAGTGTCGGAGTGGATCGCGGCCCACAAGGACCGCGACTTCTTCCTGTGGGTGCATTACTTCGACCCGCACATGTCCTACAACCCGCCTCGGGAATTTCAGCCCGAGGGCACGCCGCCGTCCGAGATCGGGCGCAACTTCGAGGACGCCGCGCGCGTGCGCGGGGGCTTCCTGAATCCCGACGCCGACGAGCGCGAGTGGATCCGCAAGCTCTATGCAGGCGAAGTGCGCGCGACCGACCGCGGGATCGCGGGCCTGCTCGAGTCGTTGGAGAGCCATGGCCTCTTCGACGACTCGCTGATCGTCTTCACCAGCGACCACGGCGACGAATTGTGGGAACACGACGGCTTCGAGCACGGTCACGTCATGTACGACGAGGTCCTCGGTGTGCCCCTGTTCATGAAGCTGCCCATGGGCGCGCTGGCGCAACGCGTCGACGAAGCCGTCTCCAACCAGAGTATCGCCGCGACCGTCCTGGAGGTCGCGGGCGTGCCCTACTCGCAGGACGAACTCAGCGCCCCGCCGCTGGTGCGGCGCAAAGCCGGCGCGGACACGCTGGTCCTCGACGTCCACCCGCGTGCGCTGGTCTCCAGCGGGATCCTGTACTTCGAGGCTCGGACCGCCGTGGTCTTCGAGGGATTCAAGTTCATCCAGTTCCACGTGTCCAAGCGCGAGGAACTCTACGAGCTCGGCGCGGACCCGGGCGAGAAGCACAACCTGGTCGCGGAGCGGCCCGATCTCGCCGAGCGGGGCCGAGCCCTGCTGAAGGCGGAGCTGGAATCGGCGGCGGCCATGCGCTTGCACCTTGGAATCGACTCCGCCCGATCGGGAAAACTCGACGAAGACAATGCTCGCGCCATGCGAGCTCTCGGCTACGTGAAGTAGGTCGCGCCCGCGCCGCACTTCCGTCCGCCGACAGCTTCCGGCGCGAAAATCGAGCAGCATCGCACGAATCGACGTGCGCTCTCGCACAACAGGGGCGAAGCGCGGCCCCGATGCTTGCCCGCGCCGCACTGCACTTCGGCCGCTGGTCCGATTCTGCCGCGGCCTAGCCTGGCGCGCATCCGGTCAGGAGCACCCGTCACGCAGCCGCAAGTGCAAGTTCCTTGCCAGCGATGACGGGCCCGTTTGAAAACTGCGCGCGTGAATCACGAAACCTCGTCACGCGAAAAACTGGGCACTGATCGAGCCACTCCAGGCACGAGGTTTGCCTCTCGCGCGCCTGACTCTCCCTGAGTCGGCGGCCGCGCCCGGCGCTGAACCAGGGAGAGTTCGGTTCGCACACCGACGTCCGCGATCTGGATCTGCGTCTCAGGCTCCTTCGGGAGAATTGTGGATCCTCGCGAAGTCAGGAGAGGGTGCGGGAGCCATGTAGCAGGGAGGGCCGGGCGCGTCCGAAGTTGTTCGATGACCGTGCTGCGTCGCGGTCTTGGGGGAATCACCATGACTTTGCTCCTTCGCTCCCCTTTGGGGGCCGGCGTTCGCTTTTTCGTCGCGCTGCCGGCTCTGTGCCTCGGCGCGACATTGATCCTCTGTTCTCCAGCGGGCGCCAGGCCGCGATTTGCCCCCGGCCCGATTCCGAGCCTCAGCCCGGCGGCGATGGCTCCCGTGCTAAGCCAGGTCGTCGGGAAATTCGAGTTGGGCGCACCCGCGATCAACTCGTTCGTTCTGCATGGAACGTTGCCCGTCCCGGTCGGGACTTTTCCGCGCGCGGACGGCAAACAGCCCTTCGGCGTCATCGACGCCAACGGGCAGACGGTCCCGGCCCAGTGTGAAATCGTCAGCCGCTACGCCGACGACACCAAGGGCGCCGACGTGGTCGAAATCCTGGCGCGCGTCCAGCGGCCGGCCGGCGTCCTGACCGGCGCGCGAATCACCTACTCGATCGTTGAATTCCCGCACACGGGCTCCTTGATGAACCCGACGCCGGCCACAGCTCAACTCATGAACGCTCCAGGCGCGGTCACGCTGCGCACCAAGGACGTGTTCTCCAACTCCTACCGGGCCGATCTGCTGCGCGGCCTCGACGGCAACGAGATCATCCGCCAGGGCGAAGTGGTGCTGCAAGCGCGCTTCTACGAGACCATGCGTCCACTGGGAGGCACGGTCGGGCCGCCGAGCGGTCCCTTGCCGCACTTCCTGAACGTGCACTCCTACGTCACGGAGTGGCTGGGCGAGGACATGATCAGCCTGGACCTTCGCGTGAACAACGCGCCGAGCGGGCTCGACAAGCTCTCTTCGATCGACGACCCCCAGGACAAGCTGTACTTCCAGAACCTGGAGTTGTGGATCCCCACGGGTTGGAACGTGATCTCGGACTGGCGCGACCCGGCATTGGGTCAGATCCGCCAGGAGCCAGGCTTCAGCGTGCTTCCGATCATCGCGTCCAACGCCAATGGCGCGATGCACATGGTGCCCCCGCAAGCTCAGTTCGAGCGGCGTCTGGTGCTGGTGAAAGTCGGACAGGAAGCGCGCGCGCAGTCGCTCGTGAGCGAGCAATGGCTCGGCTTCTGTCGACGCGGAGCCAATGCTCAAGGCGTGGAGTTGTACTCGTGGTGGAACTTGCTCACCGCGAACTACTTCCCGCAGCGTCATCGCCTGCCTGCGCTTGACTACCTGCCTGCGACACAGACCCGCGCCAAGTTGACCGTCGACCTGCACAGGGTCTCCGATCGCCTGCTCGACGGCGGCACCAGCCTGGGCCCGATCACCGCGCCCGTGTTGGGCTGGGCCCACCCGTGGGGTGTCAAGTACGGCGGCATGACCAGCGGTACGGAGATCTATCTCTACGACGGAATTTCCACGGCGGATGCGGCTTCGGCCGACGGCTATCGCCTCTCGCAACTTGCGTTGCGCATGTATGGAGAGCGCAATCCGACCGCGCTTTTCAACAAGAACGGCAATCCGACGCGGTACACCGACTGGATCACCTACGGTCCGTCGTTCGACTACATCTACATGCAGTTCTACTTGCGGCTCCTGCCCGGTGGACCTGACCCGTTCGGGTTCAACGTCGCGCCGACCTATCAGGTGAGCTACGTGCAAAGCCATGCGCTGCAGCCTGCCTACGAAGCCGAATTGCTCGGCTACAAGCCGATCGACCTTCAGCACCAGATCCGCATCACGCGTTCGATGAAGGTGCTGACCTGGTTGGGCAACGATGCGATGGCCAAGGACGATTTGCGCATGCATGCAGAGATCGTGCGGCTCTCCTACAACGAACTGGCCTGCTCGCCGTCCGGCAACGTCATGGGCACGGGCATGCTGACTGACATCAACAGCGTCAGCGCTGACCCCGGGGTCGGTGTGAACTTCGGGCGCAATGAAGGCTGGAGCCTGGACACGATGGCGGCTGCGTACTCGATCAACTCGATCAGCTGGCGCAACCATGCGCGCAGCTGGTTCGACAACATCG
>JANMRV010000201.1:0-1930 GCA_031388685.1 Planctomycetota bacterium | reverse complement strand
TCCGGTGAAAGCGCCCTTGGTGTGCCCGAAGAGTTCGCTCTCGACGACCGACTCGGGCAAGGCCGCGCAGTTGACGTAGACCAAGGGTTGGTTGGCGCGCGGCGACTGCGAATGCAGCGTGCGCACGACCAGCTCCTTGCCGACGCCGGTCTCGCCGCTGACGAGCACCGGGAAGTGCGTCCCGGCGACAAGCTCGACCTCGCGCCGCAGGTTCGCCATGGCAGCGCTGTTGCCGATCAGAAACCCGCCCCGGCGCTCGAGCACGTCGCGCACCAAATCCTGGGCAACCAGGCCCTGGTGCCTGGCGTGGCGCTCGAGGGTCTCGATCAGGTCGCTGGTCCGCAGCGCGGCCGCCGCCAGCGCGGCCAGGTGCACGAGAAAGCGCCGGTCGACGCCGTCGAAAATGCCCGGCTGTAGCGCGTCGATCGTCAGCACGCCGACGAGCGCTCCCTCGACTCGCAACGGGCAGCCGAGACAGGCGTGAACGTCGAGGTGCGGCTTGCCATCGACCAGGCCGTCGTAGGGATCCGGCAGCGAGCTGTCGGCTGGGAAGATCGTCGGCTCCTCGTTGGAGCAAATGATGTCCAGCCGCGGGTGGTCGAAGCGCGGAAAGCGCCGGCCCAGCACGTCGCTCGAAAGTCCCTGCGCGGCGACCGGGACCAGCGTCGAACCCTCGAGGCGTAGCAGGGCGACCGCGTCGCAGGGGAGAGCTCGCCGAACCGCGGCCACGAGTCGGTTCGAGCGGTCCTCCGAGGTCAGCGAGGCCGTGATATCCAGCGCGATCGGCAGCAGATCGTCGAGAGTCGGAGGCGTTGTCGGCATGGCAACAATGTTGTCGTTCTGATGCTAACAGGGTGCTGCTATTTTTACAACGTGCCTCCGCAAATGGTCAGGAACGCCGTTTTTTGAACTGGCACGGGCCGTGCTTGGGACCTCTGTCCACAACCCCCGGAGACAACCATGACCAGCGCAATCGACACGATCACTCCTCAGAACACCCTCGCCGACCTCGCCGCCAAACACGCCGGAGCGTCGCGGGTGTTCTACCGCCACGGCCTCGACTTCTGCTGCCACGGCCGAATCAGCATGGCCGAGGCCTGCATCAAGAAGAACCTCGACGTCGAGGCGCTGGTGCGCGAGATCCAGGCCGAGGTCAAGACTCCTGGCAACTTCGCGCGCTGGGATGAGCGCCCGATCGCCGAGCTGATCGAACATATTCTGAAGACCTATCACGAGGCCCACCGCGCCGAACTGCCGCGCCTCGTGGCCATGGCCAAGCGTGTCGAGGCGGTCCATGGCGACAAGTCGAGCTGCCCGAAGGGGCTCGCTGAGCACGTCGCGCGCCTGGCCGAGGAGTTCGAGCTGCACATGCAGAAGGAAGAGCAGATGCTCTTCCCGATGCTCCAGTCCAGCCGGGCCCACATGGCCTCGATGCCGGTGCAGATGATGGAGGAGGAACACAACGACCACGCCCTGAACCTGGCGAAGGTGCGCGCCTTGACCGACGACCTCAAGCTACCGCCGGAGGCCTGTGGGACTTGGACTGCGCTCTACCTTGGCCTCGCCGAGTTCGAGCAGCAGGTGATGGAGCACATCCACACCGAGAACAACATCCTTTTCCCGCGAGCCCTGCGCCGCTGAAAGCCAATGGCCATGCGATCCGAGACGAAACTGCGGGTCGCACACTTACAACTCGAAGAGGACGGTCTTCTTCGAATTCCTGCGCATCATGGTCAAGAAGGACTTGATCTCGCATATCCCCCAGCCGGGTGGCGATCCGCCGGTGGCGTTCCTGATGACGGAGCTGGACGACAAGGTCGCGGTGTTCGAGAACGCCGAGCACGATAACCCGCAGCTCATTTTTGAAAGTATGAACTCCACGGGTAAGGCGCTAAGCCAGGCAGATCTAATTCGCAACTTCATTCTGATG
>JANMRV010000193.1:0-3884 GCA_031388685.1 Planctomycetota bacterium | reverse complement strand
GGCCGACGAATTCGCGCGGTTGGAGTTTCAGCACAAGGTCTGGACCGCGCAGGCCTTCGCGTTGTGGCAGCGCGCCGGATTGCGCATGGGGCACGTCGTACTCGACCTCGGCTGCGGACCGGGTTTCACTTCGCTCGATCTGGCGCACGTCGTCGGGCCCAAGGGCAAGGTGATCGCGCGCGATCAGAGCGCTTCGTTCCTGCAATTTCTTGCCGCTGAACGCACGCGGCGCGGTCTGGCGCAGGTCGAGCCGAGCGAGGGGACCGCGGAATCGCTCTCGCTCGCGAAAGAGAGCATCGATGCGGTGTACTCGCGCTGGCTGTTCTGCTGGCTCGTCGATCCGGGCGCGGTCCTCACTCGCGTCGCGGGTTTCCTGCGGCCTGGCGGCGTGATCGTGCTGCAGGAGTATCTGGATTGGGGCGCGATGAAGCACGTGCCGCGCGACCCGCGATTCGATTCGCTCGTCGCCGCCTGCATGCGCAGCTGGCTCCAGGCCAAGGCGCGCATGGACATCGCCGAGGACATGCCTGCGCTCGCCGCGCAGGCCGGCTTGACGCTCGAATACTTCCAACCGATCGCGCGCTCCGGAAAACCCGGTTCGCTCGAGTGGAATTGGCTCGAGACCTTCTTCGAGATCTACTTGCCCAAGGTCGTCGAGCACGGCCAGCTCAGTCCTGAAGAAATGCGCGCGGGCTTGGCCCTCGTGCATTCACGCGGCGCGGACGACATCCGCCTGTGCATCACGCCGACGATGTGCGACATCGTGCTGCGCAAGCCGTGAGTCAATAGCCCAGCGACTTGAGCTGGTCCGCCATCTTCGCATCGATCGAGATTTTGCCTGCGTTCAACGTAGGCGTGGCCGCGGCCAGATCGCGCAGCCGTTGCTGCCAGTCGAGCTTCTGCACGCCGGCTTTCGGGAAGATGTCGCGCAGTTCGCCGGGATCTGCGTTGAGGTCGTACATCCGGAACGTGTCGGCGGCCACGTCGTAGACAAGTTTGGTGCGCTGATCGCGCAACGCGAACAGGGTGCGCGGCGCCTCGGGCTGAAAGGTCTGTGCGAGCAGGGTGCGATCGGCCCTGGCGAGCAGCGACGAGCCCTCCGAATCCGGCAGGGGCGGCAGACCCAGCGCGTCGAGGATCGTCGGCGCCACGTCGATCAGGCGCACGAGGTCGCGTTGCGACTGCTCGAGCCAGCGCCTGCCGTCATGGCCCTTGGGCAGCTTGATCATCAGCGGCACGTGCAGCATCTCGTCGTGCAGATTGACCACGTGACCGACGACGCCGTGTTCGCCGAGCGCTTCGCCGTGGTCCGAAGTGAACACGATCAAGCTCGAATCGTAGAGCTTGCGCTTCTTCAGCATCGCGATCAGGTTGCCGAAGGCGATGTCGGACGCCTCGGCTTCGCGTCGATAGCGTCCCGGCAGTTCTTCCACCGTCGGCACGTCGTGCAGCCACAATTCCATGCGCGCGACCTGCGCCCTGCCCGTGTCGTTCATCACGGTAGCGCTGAATTCCTTGGCTTGACTCAGCAGAGCGCCGACTTCGAATTGGATCAGCAAACGCTTGTCGCCCGCGTCGAAAGTGAGCGAGCGCACCTTGAAATCGCTGGAGGAACGAATCGCGAGTCGATTGATCCCCGGAGCGAGCGTCAGATCGTGCCGGCGCATCGCCCACTCCGACGTCGTCACCGATTCGAGTTGCTTCCCGTTCCAGTCGATGTCGGCATTGCACTGCACCAGCCCGTGCGATTCGTACGGCTCATGGGGCTCCGCGTAGTGCGCGAAGACAAAGAACGGCGCGCGGCTGAGCAGCGAATCGAGGATCGAATTCAGATCGCGGTTCGTGTCCGTCGCATTCGAGATCGAGCCCGTGCCGCGATCGAAGTATTCGAAGCCGCGATCAACGCCTTGGTTCAGACCGAGCGGCCACAGCGTGGCGAGGCTGACCGCGGCCTGGCTCACGTAGCCGTGCTTCTTCAGCCACTCCGACAAAAGGGGCAATTCCTGCGCGACCGCCTGGCCATTGTTCGTCACGCCCGAATGCGTCGGTGTGCGCGCGCTGAACAGAGCGGTGTGGGCCGGCAGCGTCATCGGCGCGGGCGACCAGGCGGAGCTGAAAGTGACCGCCTCTTTCTCGAAGGCGAAGAGGTTCGGCATGTCGGCCTTTTTCGCCGCCGGATCGCAGTAGTCGGCCCGCAGCGTGTCGACGACGACCAGGATGACGTTGACCGCCGGACCGGATCGCGGCGCGGGCCTGTCGCCGCACGCAGCGGCAAACAGCGCGAGAACTCCGGCCAGGATGTTGGGGGCGCGCGGATGGAACATGGAACCTTCGGACATTACCCTGTCGAAGCCAAGTTCGCACCGCACCAGGCCCGGGTGGGCCAGAGGGTCAGAGATGGAAAATCGAGTTCGACGCGCGCTCGTCAGCGTCTACGACAAGACGGGTCTGGAGAGTTTCGTCCGCCTGCTGGTCCAGCGCGAGATCGAGGTTCTCTCGACCGGAGGCACGTACAAGGTGCTGCGCGAGGCCGGCATCGCGGTGCGCGAAGTCAGCGAGGTCACCGGCTTCCCCGAGATCATGCACGGCCGCGTGAAGACGCTGCACCCCAAGGTGCACGGCGGAATCCTGGCGCGGCGCGACGACCCAAGCCACGTGGGTTCGATGAAGGAGCTTGGCATCGGCGCCATCGACCTGGTGGTCGTCAATCTCTATCCCTTCGAAGCCACGGTGGCGAAGCTCGGAGTCTCGCGCGACGAGGCGATCGAGCACATCGACATCGGCGGACCCGCGATGGTGCGCTCGGCGGCGAAGAACCATGCCTTCGTCGGCGTGGTCGTCGATCCGGCAGACTACGGCCGCGTCCTGGAGGACCTCGAGAAGAACGACGGCTGCCTGACGGCGAAGCTGCGCCGCGCGCTGGCGCTCAAGGCGTTTTCGCAAACGTCGCGCTACGACGCGGCGATTTCAAGCTGGCTGTTCTCCCAGGAAGTCGGCGAGGGTCTCGCGGAGGATGTGTTCCCCGATGTCGGCCTGATCGCGGGCACGAAGATCAGCTCGCTGCGCTACGGCGAGAATCCGCACCAAAATGCGGCGTTCTATCGCCTCGCGGGCCAAGGCGAACCCAGCGTCGCCGGGGCTGAACTGCTCGGCGGCAAGCAACTCTCCTACAACAACCTGGTCGACCTCGACGCGGCCCTGGCATTGGCCAAGGAATTTGACGCACCCTTCGTCGCGGTCACCAAGCACAACAATCCCTGCGGCGCGGCGGCGGCGGAAACGATCGCGCAGGCGCTCGAAAAGGCCTGGGCAGGCGATCCGATTTCGGCCTATGGTTCGGTGCTCGCATTCACGCGGCCGCTGGATCTCGCCAGCGCGGAGTTCCTGGTCAGCGGCAACCGTTTCGTCGAAGCCATCGTCGCGCCGAGCTTCGATGCGGACGCGCTTTCGTTGCTCACGCAGAAGCCGAAGTGGGGCAAGAGCGTGCGCCTTTTGGCCTGCGGCCCCTTCGGGCCGGCCTCGCGGCGCGCGGGGGATCTCGAATGGAAGCAATTGGTCGGCGGCTTCCTGATGCAGACGCGCGACCTCAAGGCCGAGACCGTCGAAGACTGCAAGGTCGTGACGCGTACGGTGCCGACGCGCGAGCAGCTCGACACGCTCTTGTTCGCCAATCGTGTCGCCAAACACGTCAAGTCCAATGCGATCGTGCTCGCCACAGGCAGGGAAGTCCTCGGCGTCGGCGCGGGCCAGATGAGTCGCGTCGATGCCGTGCGGCTCTCCGTGCACAAGGCAGCCGAGCGCGTGAAAGGCTCGGCGCTGGCCTCCGATGCCTTCTTCCCGTTCCCTGACGGAGTCGAAGCCGCGATCGCGGCCGGAGTCGGAGC
>JANMRV010000156.1:0-7380 GCA_031388685.1 Planctomycetota bacterium | reverse complement strand
GCTGCAGCCGCCGGCCGAGGCAATGAACGTCTTGGTGGTCGAGACTCCAACGTTGCCTGACTTGTCGCTCGAGCGAACGCGATAGTCGATCGTGCCCACCAGAGTGCCGGGCAATTCGCAGCGGAAAATCTGGCCGGCGGAGCTGTGCATCGGCTTCGAGAAGAACGCGCCACCGTTGACCGAGTACTCGATCGCGGTCGCGTTGTACCAATTGATGTAGTAGGGCGCGTTGTCGTAGACCTGGACGCGCAGCACTGTAGGCGCAGGACCGGCGACACGGTTGGGCGCCTGCTCGAGCAGCGTGATCGTCGGCGCGAACGTGTCGTTGGCTGCGGTCTGATTCTGCAGGTACCACTCCGCCTGGTTGACGTCGTTGGCGACGAACACGTCCGTGTCGCCATCGCCGTCGACGTCGCAGCAATCCGCATCGAGCGAAATCGTGTTGTCGACCGGCAAGTACGTCGTGGTGACGCGCACGTAGGTGAAAAGCCCCCCGCCTCCCAGCTCGTTGCGATAAAGCTGCTCCTGCCCGGGGAAGTTGGCCAGGAACACGTCCAAGTCGCCGTCCATGTCGAAATCGATGAAGTCCGATTCGCTCTCGTCGGGAGCCGTTTGCGCAACCGGCTGGATGTTCGAGTAGCTGCCGTTGCCGGTGTTGGTCAATGTGCAATCACCGAAGTTGCCGCCCGTGACCAGCCAGCTCATGCCATAGATATCGAGATCGCCGTCCTTGTCCATGTCGCCCATTTCCTGCGCGTAGTGACCGTCGCCCGTGGCGTAGCCCACCGGGTACACCGCTCCGGTCACGTCGAAAAAGAACGAGAGCACGCCGCCGTTTTCTTGGTAGCGGTTCCTGAACATGCGCGGAGGATTGGCCCGCGAACCGTGCAGCAGGTCGAGATCGAGGTCGCCGTCGATATCGCCGAGCTCGATGTCGAGCCCGTTCGAGGCGACGTCGCACTGCGCGCCGGTCGCATCGAGCGTATTCGCGAACTGCGTGCCCGAGGCCCAGAGCCCAGGTTGACCGTGCGCAATCGAGCTGATCGGGAGCTGAAATCCGGACGGGTTGAACTCTTCGTATTTGCCGAGGCCGTCGTTGAGGAACAAACGTGTCGGGACGGTTCCGCTGAAGAACGGACCGTAGCTCGAATGCACCAGGTCCATGTCGCCGTCGTTGTCGATGTCGCCGAAGTCGGAGTCGCAGCACCAGTCCAGGAATCCGCCACCGGGGAGAGCCTGGCCCGCCGGGATCGACGAGAAAATTGTCGTTCCGTTGTTGACGCCGATGTTCACCCAACGCTGCTGAGTCTGGTCCTGGAAAAAGCCCGCGCTGCCGCCTTGCAGCGCACCCATGTTGATCCACCAGCGACTGGGCTGGTTGAGCAGGGTCGAGGTCGTGGAGGTGTGCAGGTCAAGATCCCCGTCGAGGTCGATGTCCGCGAGTTCCACGTCGCGCGCGTCGGAGAGAAGCGACGGGAAGCGTGTCGCAGTCTGGTCCTGGAAAACGCCGAGCACGCCGCCTTGCGCGCCGCCCAGGTTGATCCAGACTCGATTCTGCTGGTTCCCGAAGTCGCCACCGTCCGCAAACACGGCGTCCCAGTCTCCATCGCCGTCGATGTCGCCGAAATCGACGTTCTCAGTGTGTCCGACGGCCGCCGTCGGAACATCCGTGGTGTTGTGCGTGAACTGCGCGCTCGCCTGCGCCGCGAAAGGCACGCTCAGGAAGCAGAGCGACACTAGGAAACGCGGTCTGTCGATCATGGCGAAAAGTCCACGGCAAGGGGGCACGCTGGGAGTGAGCCGACGTTTCGGTTCTACCGGAGCAACCTCGGAAACGTAACGGCCGCGGCGGCAAAAACCGAAAACGGCACGCCCCCGCGGGCTTCCGGACCGATCGAGGGAACTCTCAGCGCCGGCCCTGGGCCCCGCGCTGGAACTGCCGAACCTCGTCGGCCGTCAAGCGCCGCCACTTCCCGCTGACGAGATCGCCCAACTCCAGCGCGCCGATCGAGACGCGCTTGAGTTCGCGCACCTTGCCTCCGACCTCGCGCAACATACGCCGCACCTGGCGATTTCGGCCTTCGCTGATCGTGAGCTCGACAATCGTCGTCGCGCCTGCGTCGCGCACACGAACGACCTTGGCGGGCCGGGTCGGTCCGTCGTCGAGTTCCACGCCGGTTCGCAGCCGCTCGAGCGCGTCCTCGTCCAAGCGCGGCGCCACCTGCGCGCGATAGGTCTTCGCCACGTGACGTTCGGGACTGGCGATGTGTTCCGCCCAATCCGTGTCGTTCGTCAGAAGCAACAGCCCGCTCGTGTCGCGGTCGAGTCGGCCAACCGGCACGACCCACTGTTCGAGATCGCCGAGCAGGTCGTACACCGTCCGGCGGCCGCTCGGATCGCCGTGGCTGGTCAGCACGCCCTTGGGCTTGTTCAGCGCCAGGTAGACCCGCGCTTTTGCGTCGATCTGGCGGCCGTCGACCGACAGCTTGTCGCGCTTGATGTCGACCCACTGATCGGGATCGACAGCCGGCGCACCGTTGATTTTCACGCGACCGGCCGCGATCCACGCCCGTGCATCGCTGCGCGAGCAGACTCCCGCTCGCGAGAGGGCGCGATCGAGAGTTTTCTTCGCGGTTTCAGCGCCCATGGAACAACGTCTTCCCGCTCACGGCGCAGAGAGATTACCCTGGAGGATCGCCGCCGCGACATCCATGTTGCCTTCCTCCACCCGCAAGGTCTTCGCTTTCGCCGTGTTCGCGGCCCTGATCGGCGGCGCGCGCTGGCTCGACGGCCGCACGCCGGCAATCAACGCGCTTGAGGACACCCACGGCGCGAAAGCTCCGTTCACGATGCGCGAAGTCGCGCGCGAGTCGGGCATCGTGTTCACGCACCAGCCCTTCCGCGTGGATCCGCGCATCGCGCACATCGAAGCGCACGTCGCCGGCGTCGGCGCAGCGGTTTCCTGCACGGACTTCGACGGCGATGGCTTCGTCGATTTCTACGCGACGACCAGCGCGTTCGGCGCGGCCAACGCGTTGTTCAGGAATCTCGGGGACGGACGCTTCGAGGACCTGGCCGTGCGCGTGGGCTTGGCCGACGTGAACTCGGATCAGGGCGTCTCGATGGGCTCGGTCTGGGCCGATGCGGATCAGGACGGCGACGAAGAGTGCTTTCTCTACAAGTACGGCCGCCCGCAACTGTTTCGCAATGACAAGGGCGTCTTCGTCGACGTGACCTCCGCCGCGGGACTCGATCGCTGGATCAACTCGAACACGGCAGTCTGGTTCGACTACGACCGCGACGGTCTGGTCGATCTCTACGTCGGCGGTTACTTCCGCGAGAGCGCGAATCTGTGGAAGCTCGACAACACACAGATCATGCAGGAGAGTTTTCAGTTCGCGAAGAACGGCGGACACAACTACCTTTTCCACAATCTGGGCGGACTGCGTTTCGAGGACGTGACCGAAACAATGGGCGCGGACAGCACGCGCTGGACACTCGCGGTGGCCAGCGCCGACTTCGACCGCAACGGCTGGCCCGATCTGTATCTCGCCAACGACTACGGGCCGGAAGAATTGTTCCTCAATCGCGAAGGCGTGCGCTTCGAAGCCGCGCCGGAAATGCTCGACGGCCGCTCGAAGAGCGGCATGAGCGTCGCGATCGGCGACACGCAAAACGACGGCGATTTCGGCGTCTACGTCACGAACATCACCAACGCCAGGTTCATGCAGCAGGGCAACAACCTGCGCGTGCGCTCGAAGACTTCAGATCAGTTTTTGGACATCGCCCGCGACGAGGTCGCGAACTGCGGCTGGGCCTGGGGCTCCGCGTTCGGCGATCTCGATCTCGACGGACACCAGGACCTGTTCGTGGTCAATGGTTTCATCTCCGCGAGCAAGGAGCGCGACTACTGGTACGACCTGGGCAAGATCGCGGGCGGGCAGAAGGGCGTGTTCCAGGACGCACTCAACTGGCCGAAGTTCGAGGACAAGAGTCTGTCTGGCTACGAGCGTTCGCGCGTGCTGGTCTGGATCGACGGACGCCTGCGCGATCGCGCGCAAGCCGTCGGCGTGACCGATCTGCTCGACGGACGCGCGGTAGTGCTCGCGGACTTTGCCAATCGCGGCGTGCTCGACGCACTGGTCGCAAATCAATGCCAGCCGCTGCTCTACTATCGCAACGAAGTCTTGGCCGGCCGGCATTGGATCCAGTTCCAGCTCGTCGGCACGCGCTCGAATACCAGCGCAATTGGCGCGACGGTCCGTCTGAGTTTCGCCGGCGGCGAACAAGTGCAGATCGTCAGCGGCGGCAGCGGCATGTCGAGCCAAAACGACCGGCGCCTGCTCTTCGGCCTTGGCGCTGACGCGCATCCAAAGTCTGCGCGCGTGACCTGGCCCTCAGGTCTCCAGCAGGAGATTTTGGCGCTTTCCGTCGATCAATTGAATCGGATCGTCGAGCCATGACGAACGACCTCTGGCGAGCCGTCCCCAGCTCACCCCAATGACGAGCCCCGCGAGTCCGACGCTTGCAAGAATCCCGGCCGCGACCCTGATGGGCCGCGCTTTTCAGCGTTTGGATCCGCCCTGGCTGATCTCGATCCTGATCACGCTGATCCTGGTGGTCGGCGAGTGGCAATTCCAGATCATTGGCGGCTATGAACGACTTGCGCTTGCCCTTGGACTCGCGGTGGCCCTTGAATGCGTGCTGGGCTACGTCGTGCGCGGCCGCATACCGCATGTGCAAAGCGCCTACGTCTCGGGCATCAGCGCCACGCTGCTGACGAAGCCCGGGTCCGGCGTGCTGTGGCCCGTCGCGTTCGTGGCCATGCTCGCGATCGCCTCGAAGTACGCGCTGACCTATCGGGGCCGTCACCTGTGGAACCCGACGAACTTCGGCATCTGCGCGATGCTTTTGATCGCGCCGCAGTCGATGTCGGTCCTCGGGTCCGACTTTGGCAATGCGCTTGGGACCAATCTCCTGATCTGGGCGGTCGGGCTGGTCATCGCGTATCGCGCGAAGATCCTGCACGTGACTTTGACCTACCTGATCGCGTTCGTGGCCCTGGCGCTGTTGCGCAGTTCGATCACGGGCGTGCCCGCGCTGATCGAAATTGCCCCGATTACCGGGCCGATGTATCAGCTTTTCCTGTTTTTCATGGTCACCGATCCGCGCACGACCGTGAGCACGCGCCGCGGCCGCATCGTGGTGACGGTGCTCGTCGCCGCGGTCGAGTGCGCGATCCGCCTGGGCAACGACCTCGGCCTCTCCGCGGTCGCGAGCTTCCAGCCGGCGCCGTCGATGTACGCCCTGACGATCGTCGGGCCGGCGGCGATGTTCTTCGATCTTTGGCGCACGGGGCGGCGAAGTCCGGGGGATACTGTAGGCTCTGGATAGGAGTCCACCCCTATGATCAGTTGCTTCGCTCTCGCCTTCCTTTCCCTGCTCGGCCAGCCTGCCAGCGCACAGAATCCCCGGCAGCATCAGCCCAAGGAGCCGATCATGACGCCCGCCGGTCTGATCAACCCCGAACGGCTGATGATCCAGCTGAACCCTCGCGCGAGTCCCGCAGCTATCGAACGCAGTCACCTGCGCGCCGGCGGCCGCGTGCTGCGCGACCTGCCGCAGATCGGCTGGCAGGTGGTCGAGGTCGATGCGCGCCGCCTTTTCGAGGTGCGCGAGGCCTATCTGCGCGAGCCCGCGATTCTGAACGCCGACTTCGACCACGCGAAGAAACTGGCCTATGTGCCCAACGATCCCTACTGGCCGATGTGGCACATGCAGCGCATCAAGGCCGACCAGGCCTGGGATACGCACAAGGGTTCGCCCACGGTGCGCGTCGCGATCATGGACACGGGCCTGACCACGACGCACCCGGATCTGGCCGCGAACGTCTGGACCAACCCCGGTGAAATCGCCGGCAATAACCTCGACGACGATGGCAATGGCTACATCGACGACATCCATGGCTACGACTTCGCCTACGGCGATGGGAACCCCAACGACAACTACGGCCACGGGACTTCGTGCGCAGGATTGGTCGCCGCGATCCAGGACAACGCTATCGGCGTGACGGGAGTTGCTCCGCTGAGCCAGCTCGTCGGCGTCAAGGCCGCGCTCGACACGGGGTATTTTTACGACTCTGCAAATGTCCCGGCTTTGCTCTACATCGCCGACATGGGTTTCCAGGTCGTCTCGATGAGCTTCTACTCCGACGGCGTCACGCCTGCGGAGCGCACGGCCATCGACTACTGCTGGAGTCATGGCGTGCTGCCGGTCGCGGCGGCGGGCAACGACAATCAGTCCCTGCCCTACTATCCCGGCGCCTACCAGAACGTGCTCTCGGTCGCCGCCACGGACACGAGCGCGAGCAACAACAAGGCGAGCTTCTCGAACTACGGTACCTGGGTGCGTGTCGCTTCCCCTGGAGTGAGCCTCTCGACCGTTTCAGGCGCCAGCGGATATACGACCGGTTTCGCCGGCACTTCGGGCGCGTGCCCGCAGGTCGCAGGACTTGCCGCCTTGCTGTTCTCGGTGCCGGGCGCGACCAACGCCACCGTGCGCGCGGCGATCGAGGACACGGCGATCACGCTCAATCAGGCGCCCTACGGTCAGTACACGAACTACGGATTCATCGATGCCAAGGCCGCGCTCAATCGCATCCAGGGATTCACGTCGGGCTCCAAGCCCGCGCGTTTCCTGTTCGCCGAGCCGGTCGCGGGCGGATACTTCCACAAGCTGCTCACGACGGCACTCGGTGAGCCGCGCCCGAACGTGTTCCTGCACGGCGTAGGCTTCGAAGCGCCCAACATCGTGCGCGTGCTGCGCAACGGTTTTTCGCTTCCGATCTACTCGCGCACGCGCAACATCATCGAAATCGAGCCCAACTCGCTCGTCGGAGGCTTCACGGAAATCGAAGTCAACGGCATCGTGATCGGCAGTTACCAGCACGACTACGACTCGAAGTGGGTCTTCTCCCCCACCGACATCAGCACCCAAGGCGGCGGCAATCCGGTGGTCACGGGCGCCTGGAAGGAATTGTCGCGCGTCGATGGAACACGTCTGACCTGCAGCACGCGCAGCGGCGGCGAAATCTTCGTCCAGCTTGCGTTCCGCAAGGTCAACGTGCTGCCCACCAGCCGGCTCGATTTTCAATTCACGCGCAGCTACGACAACGCGACCAGCGGGAGCGAACGCATCGAGGTCTACGACTGGAGCGTCGCGAGCTATCCCTACGGCACATGGAACACGATCTCCACGACTCCGATCACCGGCGCGGGTACATCGACGCTCACCCCGAGCATCACCACCTCGCCGCTGCACTACATCGACCCCGAAGGCACGATCTACCTTCAGATCGTGACCACGGGAGTGCCTTCAAAC
>JANMRV010000133.1:0-17016 GCA_031388685.1 Planctomycetota bacterium | reverse complement strand
GAAGCACAAAAGGATACTCTTACCCTTTCCCAATAGGGCAATTTGATGGAACACGGCAGCAACTCTTGTGCATATTGATGATGTTTTGGGCTGTTACAATACAAAGTTTGTTTTCTTGGTGTCCTGCCAAACTGTTGACATCGACAAAGCGTTCACAGCCTTCAACAACACGCATATTGCATGCCATAGACAACGAGCCCGATGAAAAGCGAAGGGGCGACGACCAACGCCACTTTCCGCGCGACGTTCATGACGCCTCCTGTGCCTTCCAGGTTTCTGAATCGCAACGCACACGCGGGGCTCGCGATTCGCCCAACGGATCTGGGCACCAGCTACGCGCGGCCGAAATCAGGCCGAGCCATGATAGAGGGCCTTCAAGTCCGCAAATCGACGCCACCAGCAAATCCGTACCTCGCGTTTGCGCGAGACTGCGTCGATCGAACCTACGTTGAATGCGAGCCATCGAAAACCTCCTTGGCGCCGCAGTCTTGCTTGGAAAGCAGAGCGGATCCAACCTAGGCGCACGAATGGAGGCGCACAATCAGCCATGGTGAGTAGAAGTGAGCTGAATTCCCTTCGCACGATGACCACCTTCAGCGAAGTGCCTGCCCTCGCCGCATTTGGCCACACCTTGATTGCGAACCGAGAGGAGAGGGCCAATCGAAATCGACGGATCGCGATGCTGAGGTCTTCATCGGCAACCGAGGCTGTCTCTTCGCCTTGGCAGTCGATCGCCCCGCGGGCTCCACCGCCTTCGCACGGGGTCGGACCAACGACGGCCCTGCACAGGAGCCAGGCAGAATCAAACGGTCGACCTTCGGGCCGTGGCCGTGCGAACGCGGTAATCGTCGCAGTGGCGCAGATCAGGATCTCGCGTCGGCAATTCATGCCGGAACGAGCCAGGTGGTTTCGCCCGGAGCACCACCGAATCAGGCGGAGGCCGGACTGCCAGACTCCGGCCCAGGTCGCCTGACTCGGCCCCCGATGCCAAGTTACGTGAGGTGCACCCCCGCCCCCCGCGCCGGTATCATCCCCGGGCTTCAATTCGTGCTTCCCACTCCGGAGTTGGCCCTCTACAGGGCCCCCGGCAGGGCAGTCGAAAGTCACACCTCCCCCCCTCCCCGCATGTCCCCGCCCGTTTCTTCGAACCCGCGCACCGTGACTCCGGTGCGGCCCGGCGACCGCGTCGTCTGCATCGGCGCAGGTCCGGCGGGGCTCACGGCGGCCTATCTGCTGGCGAAAAAAGGCGACGCTCGCGTAACAGTTCTCGAGGGCACGACGATGCTGGGCGGCATCTCGCAGACGGCCCAGTACAAGGGCTACCGCTTCGACATCGGCGGCCATCGCTTCTTCACCAAGTACGAGCCCGTCGAAGCGCTCTGGCACGAGATCCTCGGCAAGGAATTCATCCAGGTCCCGCGCCAGTCGCGCATCCACTATCAGGGCAAGTACTTCGACTATCCGCTGAAGGCGGGCAACGCACTGTCGGGCCTCGGCATCTGGCAGGCGATCATGATCCTGCAGAGCTATGTGCGCGCGAAGATCTGGCCCAACCCGGTCGAAGAGAACTTCGAGCAGTGGGTTTCCAATCGCTTCGGGAAGCGGCTCTACAACATCTTCTTCAAGACCTACACGGAGAAAGTCTGGGGCATCCCGTGCACGGAGATTCGCGCGGAGTGGGCGGCACAGCGCATCCAGAATTTGTCCTTGGCGAAGGCGATCTTGAATGCGACGGCGATCAACAAACGCTCGACGGCGATCAAGTCGTTGATCGATCACTTCCAGTATCCGCGCCTGGGGCCCGGACAGATGTGGGAGATGTGCACGGACAAGTTGGTCGCCATGGGCGGCGACGTGCGCATGCAGAACAAGGTCGAAGCGCTCGAACACGCGGGCGGCCGCATCGTCGCGGCGCGTGTCAAGACACCTGAGGGCGTTGTGCGCATCGAGGGCGAGCACTTCATTTCGACCATGCCGATCCGTTCGCTGGTCCGCGCGCTCGAACCGCGACCGCCTGAGTCGGTGCAGAAAGCGGGCGACGGATTGCGCTATCGCGACTTCCTCGTGGTCGCGCTGATCCTCGATCAGGAAAAGCTGTTCACCGACAACTGGATCTACATCCACACACCGGGCGTCAAAGTCGGCCGCATCCAGAATTTCAACAACTGGTCGGAGGCGATGGTGCCCGAGAAGGGCCGCACTTGCCTGGGGATGGAGTACTTCTGCTTCGAGGGCGACGGTCTGTGGACGGCGAGGGACGAGGATCTCGTCAAGCTCGCCACCGAGGAGTTGGGCAGGCTCGGTCTCGCGGATCCCAAGCATGTCGTCGATGGAACCGTCGTGCGCATGCCCAAGGCGTATCCGATCTACGACGCTGCCTACCGCGGCCACCTCGACTACGTGCGCGAATACCTCGACGGATTCGCCAATTTGCATCCGGTGGGCCGCAACGGAATGCACAAGTACAACAACCAGGACCACTCGATGCTGACGGCGATGATGGTGGTCTGGAATATGTACGGCGCGAAACACGACGTGTGGGCCGTGAACACCGACTTCGAGTACCACGAGGAACAGAAGCTCGAAGAGCCCGCGCAGGCGGTGCGCGCTTCGTAGCGCGGTGGCTATGTCGACGACGGCCGACTACATCCGCTCGTTCAATCGCTACGAGCTGAAATACCTGGTCGAACACCAGCGCGCGCGGGCGTTCCTGGCCGACCTCGCGGGTTATTGCCGCGTCGATCCGCACTCCGATCCCGAGCACGGCTACCCGGTCTACTCGCTGTACTGGGATTCCAAGGACCTCGACTTCTACTGGGAGAAGATCGACGGGCAGAAGTATCGCCGCAAGTTGCGATTGCGCCGCTACGCCAACGACGCCGTGTTCGTCGAGATCAAACAACGCATCGACCGCACGGTGCAGAAGCGGCGCGTGCGGATGGATCTGGAAAAAGCGGCGCGGATCTTCGGCGAGCGCGGCGTCGACGTCGAAGCCGAGTACGAACTCGACGATCCCGTGGGTCAAGAGGCCCTTTTCCTGGCGCACACGTTCGATTTGCGGCCGACCATGGCGGTGCTCTACCGCCGCGTGGCCTACTTCGGCAACTACGACGCCGAATTGCGCCTCACGCTCGACTCGCGCGTTCAGTACGATTCGCACGCGCTCGACATCCGCCAGCCGTTCGAGACCGGCAAGTACGTGCTGTCGCCCGAGCTTTCCGTGCTCGAGATCAAGTACAACGACCTCGTGCCCATCTGGCTCACCAAACTCGTCGCCTACCACGATCTGCCCGTCGTGCGCTACTCGAAGTACTGCGCGGCGATCGATCGCGAGCGCTTCGGCGGAACGTTCACATGAGAGCTGCAGCACGCGACGCCATCGCACAGCAACGTCCCCCAACAAAGCACAACTGACGTGGAACAATTCCTCCAAGATCCCGTGGGCGGCGCGGCCCTCGACAACCTGCCGCAGTTGTTGCTGACCTTGTTCACGAGCCTGTTCTGCTCGCTGATCCTGGCCTACGTCTACCGCCAGACGCACCGCGGTCTTTCCTACTCGGTCTCGTTCGTGCACTCGATGATCCTGATGGCGGTGACCGTCGCCGTGATCATGCTGATCATCGGCAGCAACATCGCGCGCGCCTTCAGCCTGGTCGGAGCGCTCTCGATCATCCGCTTCCGCACGGCGATCAAGGATCCGCGCGACGTCGCCTTCCTGTTCATGACCATGGCGGTCGGCATGGCCTGCGGTACGGGCTACTTCCTGATCGCAGTGGCCTTCACGCTGTTCGCCATCCCGATGGTCTTCTTCCTGACCAAAATGCAGATCGGCGCGATGCCAACGTCGGAAATGTTGTTCAAGGCACAAGTGCCCGAAGGCAGCGATCACACGAAGATGTTCGCCGAGGTCTTCTACAAGTTTTTGAGCGAGCACTCGCTGCTCTCGATCGAGACGATCCAGGGCGGCACGAAGTTGGAATTGGTCTTCTCGATCCAGACGAAGACCGGCGTCAAGGAAGGCGAACTGCTCGAAGCGCTGCGCACTGCCGCCGGTGGCGGGAAAGTCGCGCTGCTGGTCGGCCAGCAAAACGTCAACGTCTAATGGCGAGCGGCTCCGCGCTCGATGCCACGCGGCGCTTCGTGCGCGAGCACGAACGCGGCCTGATCATTGCCTGGATCGCGTTCATGACGATCGTGCTGGGCGTCGGCTTCGTCTGGGGCATCGTTTTTCGCGGAGCGGAACGAGTCGTGGACGCCTTTGAAGCGCGCTGGCCGGCGCGGGTCGAGCACGGCGCACAGTTGCTCGCGAAGGGCGATTCCAAAGCGGCGGCCGAATACCTGGAAGCGCTGGACGCGAAATTCCCGGCGCAATCGGTCAAACATCGCTTCGACCGCGAACGCGAGCGATTGTTGACCTTGCTCGCGCAGAGCTACATATCGATCGACAAGAAGAAGAAGGCCTTGGCGACCTGCGAACGACTGGTCGCCTTCGATCCGCGAAATTGGCGCAATCATTTCACGCAGGCGCAGACCGCCCTGGCGTTCAGCGAGGGCGGCGTCGCGAAGAGCGCGCTCGATGGCGTGCTCGCGATCCATCCGCTGCACCTGCCGAGCGTCGAAGCGCGCATCAAACTCGCTTACGACGGGAGTCTGTACGCGGATATTCCGCCACTGTGGCGTGCCTATGTCGAGGCGTTCCGACTCGCCGATGTCGACTTCACGTTCGGCGCCGCCCGCGTGGCGCTCGAAGTTCCAAGCGACGGCCTGCCCCATCGTTTCGCGGTTCCTTTCGCCGCGGCCGCAGGTCTTCACGGCCCCGCGCAGCTCTCGACGCACGGCTGGTCGATCGATATCCGCGACATCGCATTCCGTTCCGCCATGCGCGTGGGCGTCGAAGGAACGCCGCAGTTTTTGTCGCTCGCACCCGCTGCGTGGATCGTCAACGACGCGACGGAACTCGCGCCCGGCCGCATTTCCGCCGTCGGTGTCCACTCCAGCCTGACTCGCGAAATCGACGGACCGGCCGATGGAATCGCGCAAGTCGCGTTTGAAATCACCGCCTACAAGGCCTGCACCGAATCGCTGTGGCGCATGGTCGAGCAAAGCTACAAGAACCGGCTCCTGTGGGACGAACTCGAGAACATGCGGGCGCGAACGCGCATCGGCGGCTCGCTCGCGGCCGGCTCGCTGTACGAGGACTGAGCGGCTCGCCTGACCGAAGGGCGCCGCAGGCGTAGCGATTGGGTAAGACGGCCTCGCCGCGCGCGGGCTGTGTTACGCTCGCAGCGAAGGTTTTTTCGTGACCTTGGTCCCACCCTAGGAGTCGATCCCCATGCGCCGCGCTCCCCTTGCATTGGTTGTTTCGTACGTTGCATTGCTCGGCCTCGGATTCGCGCTCGTGCCAAAGGACGCGCCGCCGGGCGACAAGTTCCGCCAGCTCGAGGAGACCCTGCCGACTCCGAACGAGCAGCGCACTGCGTCGGGTGCGCCGGGCAGCCGCTACTGGCAACAACGCGCCGACTACTCCATCGACGTGAAGCTCGACGAGAACGAGCGCACGATCAGCGGCAGCGAAGTGATCCGCTATTCGAATGCTTCGCCTGACGAGCTCACCTATCTGTGGCTGCAGCTCGACATGAACATCTTCTCGCCGGACTCGCATTCGGTGACAACCTCCATCTCGAGTTCGCCCGAAGGCTCTTCGCTCGAATCGATCCGCCGCCAAATGTCGCGCAAGGACTTCGACGGCAGCGCCACGATCGCGAAGGTCAGCGATGTCGCAGGCAATCCTCTGCCGCACACGATTGTCGGCACGATGATGCGCATCGACCTGCCGACTCCGCTCAGCGCGGGCTCCAAGTTCACGTTCGGAATCGAGTGGAGCTACCGCATCAACAACGCGCGCGAGATCGGCGGCCGCACGGGTTACGAGGTCTTCGAGGATACGAAGAAGAATTGCATCTTCGAGATGGCGCAGTGGTTCCCGCGCATGGCGGCCTACACCGACGTCAACGGCTGGCAGCACAAGCAGTATCTCGGCAGCGGCGAGTTCACGCTCGAATTCGGCGACTACAACGTCAACATCACCGTGCCCGCCGATCACATCGTGGCCGGCAGCGGCGTGCTGCAGAACGGGGGCGAGGTGCTCACCGCGGAGCAAAGCTCGCGCTTCGAGAAGGCCGGCAAGTCGGATCGCCCGATGTTCATCGTCACTCCCGAAGAAGCCAAGGCGAACGAGGAAGGGAGTTCCAGCGAGACGAAGACCTGGAGTTTCAGCGCGGAAAACGTCCGCGATTTCGCCTGGGCTTCCTCGCGCAAATTCATCTGGGACTGCGTCGGCCATGAGATCGCGGGCAACAAGATCAACGCGATGAGCTTCTATCCCAACGAAGCGGAGCCGCTGTGGAGCAAGTACTCGACGCAAGCGATCGTGCACACGCTCGATGTCTATTCGCGCCACGCCTTCGACTATCCCTATCCGACGGCGATCTCGGTCAACGGTCCGGTCGGCGGCATGGAATATCCGATGATCTGCTTCAACGGGCCGCGGCCGGAGAAAGACGGGACGTATTCGAAGGGCACGAAGTACGGCCTGATCTCGGTCGTGATCCACGAAGTCGGCCACAACTTCTTCCCGATGATCGTCAACACCGACGAGCGCCAGTGGGCCTGGATGGACGAGGGCCTGAATACTTTCCTGCAATACCTCGCCGAACAAGAATGGCAAGACGACTATCCCAGCTCGCGCGGAGAGCCGCGCGGGATCACGGGCTACATGGCCAGCACCGACCAGGTTCCGATCATGACCAACTCGGACTCGGTCGTGAACCTCGGCAGCAACGCATACGCGAAGCCGGCCACGGCGCTGAACGTGCTGCGCGAAACCGTGATGGGCCGCGAACTGTTCGACTTCGCCTTTCGGACCTACGCGCAGCGCTGGATGTTCAAGCGCCCCGAACCTGCGGACTTCTTCCGCACGATGGAAGACGCCTCGGCGGTCGACCTCGACTGGTTCTGGCGCGGCTGGTTCTTCAGCATCGAGAAGTGCGACCTTTCCTTGTCGAAGATCCGCCTCTACACGCTCGACTCGCGCGACCCGGCCGTCGAGAAGGAGCTGCAGAAGGAGCTACGCGACAATAAGCCGGTCTCGCTCTCGCAACTGCGCAACGCTCCGCTGCCCAAGCGCATCGATTCTTTCCCGGAACTCGCCGATTTCTACAACAAGTACGACGATCTGGACGTCACCGACGCGGACATCGAGGCCTACGCCAAGCTGGTCGAGGGCCTCAAGCCCGAAGACAAGACGCTGCTGCAGTCGAAGCTGTGTTTCTATGTCATCGAGGTCGAGAACGTCGGCGGGCTGGTTTCGCCGGTCCTGGTCGAGACGACTCTGGAGGACGGCACCAAGGAAGAGCTGCGCGTCCCCGTCGAGATCTGGCGCAAGGGCGCGAAAAAAGTCACCAAACTCGTGCTGACCCAGCAGAAAGCCGTCTCCTTCGTGCTCGATCCGCACCTCGAGACGGCCGACGTGGACCTCTCGAACAACGCCTGGCCGTCGAAGATCGACGAGACGCGCGTCAAGCTCGAGGCCACGGGCGGTTCCGGCCGCGGAGGTCGTGGCGGCGGTCAGCGCGGCGGGCCCAACCCGATGCGCGAAGCGAACGAGCGCGAGAAGAAGAAGGCCGAGGGCAATAGCGAAACGCCGGTCAAGCCGGTCGAAGCCTCCGCGCCGGCCAAACCTGGCGGGCAGCGCTGAGCCTATCCCGGAAGCAGAGTCTTGCGCCCGGCACGTTGCCTATTCGCACACACCTGGCTCGCCGCGGGACTCGCGCTCGCGGCGGCCTGTCGTAGTCTCGAGATCCGTCCGTCGGATCTCGAGCGGCAGCCGGGCGCGGAACGCGAGCAAGTATTGAGGGATTGGAAGGCCGCGGTAGTTCTGGCGAACGCGTTTCTAGTCTCGCCCTACCGCCGCACGCTGCCCGCCGGAAAATTTGAACTCGGCCCGCAGGGCATGCGCTTCGTCACGCAACACGATCCACTTCCGATCCTGGTGCGCGTGACGGACTGGGGCGACTGGGTCGTTCGCACGGGTTTCGCGGCTCAAGAGCGCGAAAACGGCTTCGTCGTCGGAGCACAGCCGCCACACAAGGATCGACTCGTCGATCATTCGTTCTTCCGCGACGGCGACGGAGATTGGCTCTCGCCGCGGACGATCGCCGAGCTCACGCTGCACGAAACCACGCATGTGGTCTACCGCGAGGGAACGGTCGGCTTCTGGAACGGCGCAGCCTATTACCTCGAGGCAATTTTTTTTTTCCGCTACTCGAATCACTCCGCTGAACGGCATGCCAATGCCACCAGCGAGGAGTTTTCGGTCTTCTACGCCGAAGGCGAGGCCGAAAGCGAATACAAGTCGATCTATCGCGAGCACTTCGAGCAGCACCTCGCGGCGGGTCCGACCGATCACTGCACGCACGGCGCTGAAAGACAAAGCCCGCGCAGGCGCGAGTGACGCGCTGCGCGGGCCTGCGAACTCACCTGGGTCGCCGGGCTACTCGTGCAGCGCCCAGGCCGGTTGCTTCTTGAGCAGCTCGCGCGCGGCCTTCTCGGCGTCGGGCCGCGACAGCTTCTGCATCGGGATGAAGTAGCCCGAGATGCAACCCTCGAGAATCGTCTCGTAGCTCCTGAGCTTGCCCTGCTCATCGACGCAGTAGGCGCAGTACATCGCCCCCGGCTTGGCATCGGTCATCGGCATCGAGCACGACTGGCAGTTCGCCAGCGCGACAGGCGAGTAGAACATGAACGAATAGCCGTCGGGGTCCTCGAGCTGCACTTCGCGGATGCCGTAGAACTGCGTCTTCGGCGCGCCGTTCGACTTGACGCCCTTCTTCGTGACCGTCGCGTGCCAGGCGTCGATGTCGGGCACCATGACGTAGGTCGCGATGCCGACGCCGCGTTTGTGCTTGGCCAGGTCGTCGATCTGGCGCAGCTTGTGGGCGAGTTCGGCCGGATCGGACGCGCACTGCTTGCTGACGTCCTCCGCCGTGAACGTGCCGCCGATCATGACCGACTGGCCGTCGAGCATCAGGTTCGCCCACATCGGATGTTGTTCGTCGGGCCAGCAGGCTTCGAGTTCGAAGCCCAGCTTCTCGCGATAAAAGGCGATCGAAGCCTTCGCGTCGCGCACGGTCAGGATGACGGAGATTGGGAAGTGTTCAGAAGTCTTGGTCATTGGATTTTCCTCAGTCAGGAGCGTTGGACCACCTGCGCAAAGGCTAGCGAGCACCTGCGAACCGTGTGAAAAACCACTGCAAGATCGAATTGCCGCCGCGACCGGGATTGGAGTACGTTGCAGGGATGCACAGCCAAAAGTCCCTGTCCCGATCGCTCCCGTGGATCACATGCGGCCTGGGGCTAGGCCTCGTTGCCATGCAGGCCTGCGAATCCGCGCCGACGACCCAGGCGGCTGTGGCCGCTCCCCCGGCGACCGGCGGCTTCCTTGTCGCTGCGCAGTGCGCGCGCTGCCACAGCCACAGTCCCACGGCGAACGCGCTGACGACCGCGCTGGGCGACGATGCCTCGCCCCATGGACTCTGGCGGGCGACTCCGATGGCGAACTCGTTTCGCGATCCGTACTGGCGCGCGCAAATGGCTCGCGAGGTGGAAGCACGGCCGGATTCGCGCGCACAGATCGAAGGCCTGTGCCTGCGTTGCCACGCGCCCATGGCGGTCCACGCCGCCGAATTGAGCGGCCAGAGTTCACCGTCGATGGCTTCACTCCAGACAAATCCGCTCGCACAGGACGGAGTGTCGTGCGCGTTGTGCCATCGCATTCAGCCCGAAGGACTGGGCACGGCGCAGAGTTTCGGCGGCCATGTCACGATCCTCGAGGACAAGCGCATCTTCGGCCCGTACTCGGATCCAACGCCCGGGCCGATGCGCATGAACACCGGGTACACGCCCACCGAGGGGCAACACATCTCGAGCTCGGCCCTGTGCGGAGCGTGCCACACGCTTTACACGAGTCACTCGCCGGGAGCGCAGCCGTTCCTCGAACAGGCGCCCTATCTGGAATGGCGCAACAGTGTCTTCTCTGACGAGCAAGCCCCCAGCGCCGAGTCGCGAAGCTGCCAGCACTGCCACATGCCCGACCTGGGCACGATGAAGATCGCGCGCATGCCCACCGGCGATGACTTCAACATACCGATACGCGACAATGTTCGCGGACACGTGCTTGTGGGTGGCAATGCCTGGTTGATTGACCTGTTGCGCCTGAACGCGGCCGAGCTGGGAGTCACCGCGAGCGCCGACGAGCTGCTGCGCAGCGCTGCCGCGACACGATCGCAACTGGCCTTCAGCTCAGCGCGGCTTGCGATCGAAGGTGCGCGGCGCACGATTGCCGGCCTTGATTTCGATCTGGCCGTGACCAACCTTGCCGGCCACAAGTTGCCGAGCGGTTATCCGGCGCGGCGCGCCTGGCTGCAGGTCGAGGTACGCTCTGGTCCCGCGGTCCTGTTCACGTCGGGCGCCTTCGACGAACGCGGCCACTTGATCGGAATCGCCGACGAATTCGACATTCCGCACGTCGATCGAGTCGAACGGGAAAGCGACGTCGCCGTGTACGAAATGGTCGCGAACGACGCACAGGGAAAGACCACTACCTCCGTGGTCGGCATGGCGACACGCAAGAAAGACACACGCATCTTGCCGCGCGGCTGGCGCAAGGACGGCCCACACGCCGACGAGACTGCGCCGGTGGGGATCGGCGAGGACGCGAACTTCACGGGCGGCGGCGACCGGGTGAGCTATTCAGTGCGCTTCAACGAGCCGCACGCCGAGCGCCTGACCGTCGTGGCCTGGCTGCGCTATCAGCCCATGCCGCCGGCCTGGGTCGATTCACTGCGCAGCTCGAACACCAAAGAAGCGGCGGCATTCTTGCGCATGTACGACTCCGCCAGGCTCCAACCCGAAACCATGGCGTTGGCGATCAGCGGAGTGGACTGAAGGCACTTGGCCTGGGCACGACTTCCCGCGCAGGACCTCGGCCTTACTGCTTGGGCCCGAGCAGACCCCGCAGGACCTGCGCGAGAAATCGCGTGAAGCGCGGCGCATCGCTCGAATCGAGGTGCGAGCCGTCGTAGCAATCGAAACGAGGCCAATCGGGGAGCTCGTCGAGCTTCACGGCCATCGCGCCCTTCAAGGGCTTGAAGCGATCCCAGTATCTCGCGGTCGGGTAGCGCCGCTCTTCGATGCGCGCTCGCTCACCGCACGATGGAATGCTGACCACGATGACCCGTGCGCCATGGGCCTGAAGTTTCAAGAGGCAACGCTCGAGCCTCTCCAGGATGGCCACGGTCTCGGTTTCGTCGGCAGCTCGCCCGCTGTTCTCGGCAGTCAGGAAACTGCCACCGAAACCTTCGACAGGATCCCAGGGGGGGAAGGGCTCCATGCGCTGGAAGTTCACGGGGCCGAAGCGACCCGGGAGAAATGTCGCGACCGACGGATTCGGCATGTTGCCCTTCAGGGCAGCCTGCAGCAGCTCAATCAAAAGAAGCCGTGGATTGCGGAAGACAAGTCGACCGCTGACGTTCACCGAGAACCAGGCCTCGGTCCAGCGCGAAGGACTGATGCGCGTGCGATCGTATTCGTCAAGTAGTGCGAGCACGTGCTTCTGACTCGTGCCGCTGGCGTCGAAAACGAACATCGGTATGAAGTCGAACAGGACCAGCCCGTGAAACTCTTCCATGTCGGCCAGCCGTTCGAGCAACGCGATCGGCGAAGCTCCGGGAAGCTGCAGCATGATCGGAGGCTCGTCATGCATTGTCTCGACCCAGGTTTCTGGATCGAGTGCCGCCTGGATGCGCGAAGTGCCGACGACGACCGTCGAGTCCGATTCGATGCGGGCGAAGTTCAACAACCACGCGTCGTCGTCCGCGTCGATCGACGGCAAGTGACCCTTCAACCTCCACCAACTTTCCCAGGCGACGAGCGTGCAAAGGGCAAGCAACAGGCACACGGCCCAAGTGCGTCCCCAGGATCCGCGCGGCAAGTCCTGCTCAGAATTGGAAGTAGATGAATGCACGGTTGTCGCCTCCGCTGAGGCAGACCATGAGAATGAGCGAAGTCAGTACCAGGACGCGTGCCCAACCGGGCGTGCGCGACCACACATCGGCCAGGGAACGCTCGCGCGTGAACCAGTGCAGAGCGAGCAACGCAAACGTCAGACCGCAGACCACGACATAGTCGACAGGGCCGAGCAGGCCGAGGCTGCGTCCGCCCAACCACATCGTCTTCGCAAGGTGCGTCGCAGATCGCATGTCGCTCGCGCGGAAGAAGACCCAGGCGAGACACACGAGGGCGTAGGTCAAAAGCATCGCGCCGAGTCTTGCCGGAAGGCTGCTCGCCCAGCGGGCGTCGCCGATGGAGAGTTTCAATCGTCGCTCCAGCACCAGAAAAATGCCGTGCAGTCCGCCCCAGATGACGAACATCCAACTTGCGCCGTGCCACAAGCCACCGATCAGCATGGTCAGCAGGAGATTGACGTACGTGCGCCCGGGGCCGCGACGATTGCCGCCCAGGGGGATGTACAAGTAATCGCGCAGCCACGAAGAGAGCGAAATGTGCCAGCGTCGCCAGAAGTCCGCGAACCCGATCGCCGCATAGGGAGAATTGAAATTCTCGGGCAGCCGAAAGCCCAGGCACAATGCCACGCCGATCGCGCAAGTCGAATAACCCGCGAAGTCACAGAAGATCTGGCCTGAAAACGCGAGCGTACCCGTCCAGGCTTCGGCCCAGCCGGCGCGCAGAGCCTTGCCGAAAACCTGGTCGGCGATGGGCGCGAAGAAACCGTCGGCGAGAACGACCTTCTGGAACAGGCCGAAGCTGAACAGCGCGAAACCCCAGCCCAGCTGATCCGAAGTTGCGCGCCGCGGTTCCACGAGTTGGGGATGGAAGCGACTGGCGCGCAGGATCGGACCTGCGACGAGATGCGGAAAAAAGCTGACCAGCAGCGCAAGATCGAGCGGCGAGTCCCAGGGCTTTTCTTCACGCCGATAAACGTCGAGCGTGTAGCTCAGGGTCATGAAGGTGTAGAACGAGATGCCCGGCGGCAACACCACATCCAGGGCAGGCGGATGGTAGGCCACACCGAAGGCGCCGAGCAGCGCCGCAAGACTCTCGAGCAGGAAGCCCGCGTACTTGAAGAAGCCAAGCAGGCCCAAGTTGGTGATCAGGGTTGCCAAAAGCCAGATGCGTCGGACTTTTTGTGTGCGCGCTCCGTAGATGCCCTTCGCGGCGAACCAGTCGACGCAGGTCGACAGCCAGAGCAGGATGAGCAGCGGCGGATTCCAGGCCGCGTAGAAAACGTAGCTCGCGATCAACAGGTGCCACTTGCGAGCTGTCCACGAGCGCAGCACTCGGTCGAGCACGAGCACGACAGCGAAGAAGACAATGAACGTGAGCGAACTGAAGACCATGGAAGCGCCGCGGTCTCAAGTCCCGGAGTTCGTCGAAACCGTGGTGCTCACGTCGTCGCTTGATTCGGAGGAATCGGCCTGAAACTGAAATCGCCACAGGACCTCGCAACGAAGGCGCGTCCGCAGAGCGGCAAAGGCCTCGAACTTCGCGCACTTCTGGAGCACGAGAACCGCAATTTCGAGGCTGGTCGGAGTGGCGGACCAACAGCCCGCTGGCGTGAATTTTTCCCAGCTCCGGCGGTCGCCTGGAATGCGGGGCGACCAGGTCGGAAAGATCGGACGCCCGTGCACATCGCGATGGAGCTTACGGTAGCACCGGGTCTGGCTTCCACCGGCAGCTTGTTCGCACACGCGGGATGTTCCCGATCTCGAAGCCTTGAAGCGGGCCGCCAGCCGGAAGACGCCGCAAGTCAGCGCTTGATCGGCGTCGAGGCGAGCACTTCTCCGTCGGTAGCCGCTTCGGCAGTCAGCTTCACTGCCTTGGACGCGCGCGATCGCTGATTCGAGATCACGACCACGGCCGTGACGATGATCCCGGTGGCGATCAACGTGCGCAGGCCCAGCGGCTCGTCGAGGATCATCCATCCAAGGAACACGGCCACGACGGGATTGACGTAGGCATACGTCGACACGCGCGTCGGCGTCGAAACCTGCAGCAACCAAACGTAGGCCGACAGCGCGATCAACGAACCGAAGACGGCGAGGTAGATGAGCGTGAGCCATGCGCGCGGCGTCACGGCGGCAGGCTCGAATCTTTGCCAATCACCGTTCAACCACGCCGCGAGCGCAAGGATCGCCCCACCGGCGAGCATCTGCATCGCAGTCGACATCGGCGCCGACTTGGGCAGGTTGGCCGAGCGCGAGAAGATCGATCCCATGGCCCAGGTCAACGAGCCTGCGACGATGAGCAGCGCGCCGAAGATGTCGACATGGGAATCGGGCGTGGAGATTCCCGGCCCGATCAGGACCAAGACGCCTGCGATTCCAAGGATTACGCCAAAAATCACCTGCAGACTCGGACGCTGACTGCGATCGCGCAGCCATTCCAGCAGCACCATCCACATCGGGAGGATCGCGCACAGGACAGCGGTCAGCCCGCTGGGCACCGAGCGCTCGGCCCAGGTGACCGCCGCGTTGGAACAGCTGAGCAGCAAGAATCCGATCCAGGTGGCGCTGCGCCATTGCGACCACGTCGGCCGCGCTGCGCCGCGCAAGCGCAGGAAAACGTACAGCGCCGCACCCGCCGCGAGGAAGCGCAAAGCCGCCATCACGAAGGGTGCGAACTCCGCCACCGCGACGCGGATCGCGAGGTAGGTCGAGCCCCAGATCAGGTACACCGCCGCGAAAGCGATTGCGACGTGCAGCGTCGAGGGCTGTTTTCCGGTCGGACTCATGACGCGCCAGGCAGCGGCAGCGCCTGATCTTCCTTGACCGTTTCGAGCACGATCGTCGAGCGTGTCGAGTGCACCTGAGGAATGGCGCGAAAGCGCTCGCGGATCAGCCGGCCGAGCGACTCGGTGTCGGCGGTGCGCACCTTGGCGAGATAACAGTCCTCGCCCGCGACGTGATGCACTTCGAGGACTTCGGGGATCTTCGCCAGGGCGATCGCGACTTCGTTGGAAGTGCCCTTCTCCTCGGCCTTCAGAAAGACGAAGGCGAGCAGCCGTTTGCCGAGCGATTCGGGGTCCAGGCGGGCGCTGTAGCCGCGCACGATTCCGCGCTCCTCGAGCTTCTTGACGCGTTCGTGGACCGCCGAGGCCACCAGGCCAATCTGCCGCGCGACTTCGGCGTGGCTGGCCCGACCGTCGGCCTGAAGAATTCCCAGGATCTTGAGGTCTAGATCGTCGATCATTCGGCATTGACTCCGTTTGTCCGACAATACATCGGTAGATTCGGCTCCGCAAGCCAGTATCGTCGGGTTGGCCGTTCCCACGCCTGGCCAGAGCCGGAGGGCTACAATCCGCGGCTCTCGCGGCCAGCTCATGGCATCCCTGGAGCCGGCCGACATACAAGCCTGCCCGCCAGGGGCTTACGACCGCCTCGCCTCCCCCACCCAGCCCCTTCCCCTGCGCCGATGAGCTCGTCCGGCCGACCTGGCCTCGGTGCCCTGCGCCGCCTCTCGCTGCGCGACGTCGTGCTCTGGACGCTGCCGCCGTTCGTGGCCGCGCTGTACTGGCTTGGGGCGAGCGTCAGCGACTACCGGCGCATGGCGCAGTTCGACGACTGGTGGTCGCAAACGGCGCGCGTCGATCGTTTCGCCTGGTGGCGCGTGCGTTCTGCGCTGCGCTTGCCGCGCGCCTTTTCGCTCGACCAGAGCCTCTCGGTCGAGGACACCGAGCGCGCGCTCGTCGATCTGCGCGTCGACAGGTCCATGTTCGATTCCGTCGCGTCCGACCCCGTCGCGCACGCGGGCGAAAGCGTCAAGGCCGCGCTGTTCCAGGGCAACTCGAGTCAGGAAGTCGAGCTGAGACTGCGCGGCGACACCAGTGTGCACTGGACCGCCGAGAAGAAGACTCTCGCGATCAAGAGCGCGCGCGGCGAGATGTTCCACAGAAGCCGCGTGAACGTCTTCTCCGGCAAGGAGGTCCTGCCGCAGTTCGCCGCAAACTCGATGGCGGCCGATTTCAATCTGCTGGCGCCTCGGACGGCGGTCGTGCCTCTGTTCCTGAATCAGCGCTTCAACGGGATGTTCCGCAGCTTTGCGCCCTTGGATGAGACCTTCCTGCGCAATGCGAATCGCATCCCCGGCAACATCTTTCGCGGCGACACGGCCGAGCGCGGCGATTACTTCAAGGGATTGCCGCGCGAACTCTTCGTCAATCCGTACATCTGGGATCGCGTGGCGTTCAACGATCGACCCGGCGCGATCGGCACGGCCAAGCTGTTCGAATTCGTGGAGCGCGTGAATCGCGCCGGCAAGAATGAACTGCCGGGGGGACGGATCGAAGCCTGGTCGCTCGCCGATGTCCTGAACGAGCACGTCGTTCACAGCGAGGAGACCGCCACCGAAAGGCTTTTCGAGATCCTCGACCGGCGCGAAATCGCACGGCTCCTGGCCCTCGATCTGTGCGTCGGCGATCCATGGCACACCAGCGGCGTGCACAACCATTTCTGGTACGAGGACAGTTCGTCGGGCCTGCTGCATCCGATTCCCTGGGACCTGCGAATGCTCGACCTCGCGAATCCGCCGCCCGGGGCGAACTTCAATCGCTTCTGGCGCGCGGCGTTGCGCGATCCGCGCGTGTTCGCCGCCGCGCTGGAAGAGATCTGGAAGCGCAACCAGGACGGAAAACTGCTGGCCGGCGTGACGAAGCGCGTCGAAGAAACCTGCAATCGATACGAAGACGGATTCGAATTCGATCAACTGCGCAGCGGACAGATCTCGGACCTCCTGGGCCTCGAAGAAGCCGCGCCCCTTGACCACGTAGTAGGGGATCTGCAGCCGTCTCAGCTCCGCCAGATAGACATCGAGGTGGCTGAAGCGCGCCAGCAGCACCGCGATATCGCCATACCGCGCCGGCCGTTCCGGTGCGCCGCCGCG
>JANMRV010000124.1:0-3527 GCA_031388685.1 Planctomycetota bacterium | reverse complement strand
TGCTTCCTCGCCTTGGCGACCAGATTGGATTAGCAGGCCGCATAGGACCAAGAACGCAGAAATAACGCAGAGGACCTGCCACCATCGCGTTCTCATCTTCATTCCTTGTGCGCACCGGCAAGACGTCTCGTGCTCAGGGGTATGACTCCTCCAGGGCTAGTCCGAGTCTTGACGAGCGGCAGGCTCACGGCATTCTTCTTTTCATGTGCGGAGGAGGAATCCCCGCACCGCTGTCGACGTCTTGGACAGGGTTGTCAGGGGGGGGCGACTGACAAGTGTAAGCACCTAACTTGCCGGCAAACGCGGTGAGAATAAGTGCAAGGACGGCCCATCGGAGAGCCGCCAGGAAGCCGCTAGGGGTTCGTGATTTCATTAAGGATCCTCGCGGAGACAGAATCTACGCGTTCTATACACCATTTGGCCACGGCCGCTGCAGGATGCGATAGGATCCACTGCCCCCTTCGCATTTTCCTCGATACGTCCGCGCAAAACGTGGGCAGTGCGACATGGCCCTCTGGCACTGCATTCGCAATGTTGTTGGCCGCTGTGAGAATTCCCGTTTGATCGGCCCCGAGTGCGCAGTAGAAGAGGAAGCGCAGCGGCAGTTCGGCTCGCGGAAGATTCAGATCAAGTGCACCTCTCATCAGCTCGCTGGCTTCGCTGAACCGACCAGATCTACCGAGCGCGAGAGCTGCTCCCTCGCGTGCGAATGCTTCGTTCGCAGCGGTGGAAGCGCCGTCAACCACCGACCGAGACACTTCGAGACTTCGAGCAGTGTCGCCGAGCGTAGCCAGGTAGGTGCCTGCATAAATTCGTGACTGATCCAGAGGCTCGATGCGAAGCGCTGCCGTGGCTAGCTGAAGCACGCCTGCGGAGTTGAAGCCACACTTGACCAGCCGCGAAATTAGGCAGGCCGTTACTTCGATGTCATCGGGGGCCCTGGCGGGAATAATGTCCAGGGCACGTGCTGCGGACGAGGCCCAATCGACCTCAGACATGGGCTCATGCGACTCGGTGTCAACAACGCGAGAGTCAATCCAACCGGTATCTGCCGTCTCGCTCAAGAAGATTGTGACGACAGCCTGCCTCAACAAGAACCCCAATTCACATCGGTACGACGCAAGCAGCTCCCTTTCCACGCTACTCAAGCCCGCCATTGCAACACTGACCGGTGCTTCGCGACTACGCAGCGCGGGAAAGATCTGCGGACGCTCGACTCTCAAGAGCAACGAACGCGGTGCCGCTGCGGCCTCGCGCAACAGGGCCTCGAAGTTCGGATCGAATCGCTGGAGGGCAGAAGCGCTCACGTTCCACCTCCGGGCATTCCCTCGATCGAATTCATTCGACGGAACACGCGCTGCAGCGCAGCCTCGGCGCGCGCAGGCGGTCCGTGACCCTCCGACACGTGGCGGTGAATCGACTTCCCCATGACCGAGGTCGCGTAGAACACGCGCCGATCGTACTCCGCCATCCCGTTGAAGATCACGCAGGCACGACGGGCGGAGGAGGCAGCGATGCCGAGCGCGTCGGAGACAAACCCGTAGGGCGCGTTCTCGCTCGTCTGGATCGGCCGCCCAAGCCGCTCGGCCTCGCGATCCTCGTTGATCAATTCGCGCAGCGAGCGCTCCAGCAACAGCTCGATCCAGGTCTGCAAGTCCGGCTTGCCGCGATAGTGCCGCGCCGAATGCGCGACGTGCGCCATCGTCCGTATCGCGAGGCGATTGGAATCCACCAGGTAGGCGTGCAGATCGAGCCAGGCGCGCGAGCGCCCGACGAGACCCAGCGGATCGCCGACCAGAATTCGGCCGAGAATCTCTCGGGCGCTGCCCCTCCCGATCAGTTCGAAACCCGGGTACTCCGTGGACGTGGCGCGCTCGCCGCGTTCGATGTGCGCATCCGGCATGGGACCAAGCGGAAACGACGCACCGACGGGCCGCTCCACGGGATCGCTCGAACTTGCAGGGCGATCGGCGGGTTGGACTCGTTGCTCCTCCGGAGGAACACCGGTGTCGGACATCAATTCATCAGCGCCCGGGGACGCGGGCGTTGGAACGCAGTGTCGTCAGTCGCAGCAGCCTGTCAAGGCTTTGTGAAACAACTCTCCGTCTGCGCGAGAAATGCGACTTCCTTGCGCGTTCCTGCGAGCTGCGATTCGGCAGCCCGGGCACCGGGGTTCCGCCCGGCGGCGTGAGTTTTCCACAGCTTAGCGCTCGCTCGGGGTTGGACCGAGTCCAGCGACATGCCCCAAGCCTCCCCCGAACCGTCGGGCTGGACTGGTCGTGCGGGACGCTACTTCTGCTACAGGAGGCCTGGGAGAAAGGGCAGCAGGCAACGACTTGAGGCGCGCCTCCTGATCATCCGGCCCAGAGTAGGCTCAACTCCGACCTACGGCATCAGCGCAAGTGCATCGTGCCCGAACGCGGATGCGCATGCGAAGAACGCATCCGGATAGGCAAACGTCCGCGGAGGTTCGGGCTCGGCCAACGAGCCTTGCGCGGCAGGATCGATCGCGACCAGACGCATGTATCCGTCCCAGGCCGGATAGTCCGACTTGCGGAAGAAGTAGGTGCCGCCATTTGCACTCATCTCACAGTCCATGCCCTCGATCTTCGCGGCGAGACGGTGCTCGGCGAAATTGCTGACCACGGGCGTCCGGCCGCAAGCTTCGAGATGAGCAAGAAGACTCTGGCTTAAGAGCACGCCTGCGAGTTGCTGAGAATCGAAGCCCGGCCAGTCGGGAGCTTCCAGCGGCTCGCAGTCGAATTGAGCGAGCAACCGACGGAACGCGCGGCGCTTCCAGTGCTGCTCAGTCTCGAGCTTCGGGTCATAGGGGCCGGCGCGAAGGTACTCGTCGGCTTGAGACGTGATCTGCGCGGCCAGAGTCGACGGCTCGCGCAGCGGCTCGGCAATGACGGGCGATGACTCGAGCGCGCTTCGGTCCTCTGCCTGCCGCGCGGTTTGAGCACACGCAAGCAGATTGCCCGCAACCAAGACCGCGACGATTCCGGTTCGAGCGATGGGCTGCACGCAAGTCACTCTATCTCGCGAGTTCGACGCCGCAATTGGGCTGTCAAGTCCGCAGCGTGTGAATGCCTCACGCACCGGCGGGGAATTTCCCCCTGGAACCCTGTAACGCGACGGCGCCACCATGGATTCAATCCTTCGGCACGGGCGCTCGCACCTCGAGCGCTGTTGGGGACCACCGATCACTTCCCTCCTTCGCGAATCCGCGGGAGCACGACACCATGTTTCAGCTTTTGCTCCGTCAGCGTCCGATCCTGCGTTCGCGTGCAGCTCTGCTCACGGCCACTTTCGTGCTTGCCGGACTTTGCGGTGTGGCGAGCGCGCAGTCTGGAATCGTGGCCTGGGGAAACAACACCTTCGGTCAGTGCACCGTGCCCGCGTTGCCGGGCGGCCTCTCGTACGTGGAAATCGCCGGGGGCTATGTCCACAACCTCTCGCTGCGCAACGACGGATCGGTGGTGGCCTGGGGGCAGAACGGCGAAGGCCAGTGCAACGTGCTCGCG
>JANMRV010000088.1:0-11972 GCA_031388685.1 Planctomycetota bacterium | reverse complement strand
GCGCGATGCGCTGCGCAAGATCCCGCTGGTGGTGAGCTTCTCGCCGTTCCTCGACGAGACCTGCGCCGGGGTTGCCCATTGGGTGCTGCCCGACGACACGTACCTCGAGCGCTTCGAGGACGCCGCGCCTGCGCCCAGTGTCGGCCACGCGGTGTTCGGCCTGCGCCAACCGGTCGTCGAGCGGCTTTACGAGACGCGCTCCAGCACGGACGTGCTGATCCAACTCGCCGTTGCGATCGGATCGCCGATGGCCGAGGCGTTCACCTGGAAAGACTTCAAGGAAGCGGTCAAGCAGCGCATCGTCGGCTTGCACACGGCCCAGCGCGGCTCGATCGTCGAGGAGAAGAGTTCGGGCTTCGTGAAGAAGCTCTACGAGTCCGGTTCCTGGAGCGATGTGCCGTACGTGTTCGAGCAATGGAGCGAATCCCTGCGCACCAAGAGCGGCAAGTTCGAGTTCTTCTCCCAGCGCATGCTGCAGGAATTCGACGAGCGCGCGCGCAACGCGAAGCTCGAGACGGAAGCGTTGCTCTCGCGCCTTGGGCTGACGGGCGGCCTCGATGAAGCCTGCCTGCCGCACTTCGAGGAACCGCTGTGGCAAGGTGCTCCCAAGGACTTTCCGCTGCGCCTGATTCCCTACCGGCCCAACACCTACGCCGAAGGCTCCGGCGCGAACTTGCCCTGGTTGCACGAACTCGATCCGCGCATCGGCGACGTGCGCCGTTTCAGCGAGGTCGAAATGAACCCGGTCACCGCGGCCTCGCTCGGGCTCGCGCGCGGCGAGCACGTCATGATCGAGAGCCCCGTGGGCAGCATCGAGGTCGTGGTGGCCCCGACGCACGCCGTCGAGGCCGGCATCGCGCGCATCGCGCAGGGCGGCGGCCACACTGAATTCGGACGATTTGCGCGCGGCATCGGCGCGAACGTGATGGATCTCGTCGTCGGCGCCGCCAGTCATCCGCTCGCAGGTTTCGACAACCTGTGCGACACGCGTGTGCGCGTGAGGAAGCTCGCATGACCACGATTCGCGACACGGCCACACGCCGCGGCTTCTTCGGACGCGCGGCCTCCTGGATCTCGGCGATCGCGGCGCGCGCATCGGCGAGCAGCGCGCGCACGCTCGAGATGGATATCGCCGAAGGCGGATCGCCAGGCCACGGACCGCTCGCGAAGTGGGGCATGGCGATCGACCTCGACCTGTGCACCGCCTGCGGCGGATGCGTGGTCGCCTGCGCCTCGGAGAACAACGTTCCAAGCACGGGCCTGACCACGGCGGACGCCGGCACTTCGATCGCCTGGATGGGCCTCTTGCCCAAGGACGACGCGCGCGACGAACTCGAGCTGCCCGAGCTCCTGCCGATGCCTTGCATGCACTGCGAGGACGCGCCGTGCGTCAAGGTCTGCCCGGTCAACGCGACCTACCAGAACCCAGAAGGTCTCGTGGTGCAGATCACGGACCGTTGCATCGGCTGCCGCTACTGCATGGTCGCCTGCCCGTACTCGCGGCGCTTCTTCAACTGGAAGGAGCCGGAGTGGCCGGAGACTTACAGGAATCTGCTCAACCCGGACGTCTCGACGAGGCCCGAGGGCGTGATCGAGAAGTGCAGCTTCTGCAGCCACAGGATCCGCAAGCTGCGCGAGGAGTCGCGCGTCAACGAGCACACGATCACCGACGCGGACCTGCAGCGTCTGCCGGCTTGCGCGCAGACCTGTCCCGCGAACGCGATCGTGTTCGGCGATCTCAACGACCCCGCCAGTCAGGTGTCGCGCATGGCGGCGAGTCCGCGCTCGTCGCGGCTGCTCGAGCACCTCGGCGCGAAGCCGAAGGTCATCTACCTCGCGCGTGAACGGAGGCAGGACGGATGAGCGCCTGGGATTCGACCGGCGGAGTCGCGCCGATCCGCATGGCGCGCTTTGGAGTGCCTTTCATCGCGGCCATGCTCGTGCTGGCCGGCCTGGTCGCCCTCGGCGGCTACGGCTATTTGCAGCAGCGCTTGCACGGCGACATCGTCACCGGCCTGCGCACGGTCGGAAAGGGCGGACCGGCCTGGGGCGTGTACATCTGCTTCGACGTGATGTTCGTCGGCTTTGCGTTCGCCGGGATCAGCCTGAGCGCGATCGTGCGCTTGTTCCGCATCCACACGCTTTGGCCGATTACGCGCCTGGCCGAAGTATTGGCCGTGCTCTCGCTGCTGATGGCGGGAATCTGCGTCATCGCCGACCTCGGCCGCCCGCTGCACGGTCTCTTGAACCTGCCGCTGTACGCGCGCACGAGTTCGCCGTTCTTCGGCACGTTCACGCTGGTCATCGGCGCGGGATTGACCGCCAGCCTGATCTACCTTTTCCTCGACGAGCGCGTGGATTCGGCCTGGTGGGCCCAGCAGGGCGCGCCGCGTGGCTTCGTGTTCCGCTGGAGCGCGCTGGGCTTTCGCAACACGGCCGAGGAGATGCGCCGGCATCGCAAGACGAGCTTTTGGCTCTCGCTGATCCTGTTGCCTTTGATGCTGCTCTCGTATTCGACGCTCGGATTCGTGTTCGGCATCCAGGGTGGCCGGCCCGGATGGTTCGGAGCGTTGCAGGCGCCGAGCTTCGTGATCCTGGCCGCGATGTCGGGCCTCGGCCTGATCATCACGATCGCCGCCACCGCGCGCTGGCTCTTGGACTTGCACGAGTTCATCACCGAGCGAGCGTTCCTGTGGCTGGGCAGCGCGCTTGGCGTTCTGGCGCTGGCCTACATGTACCTGCTCGGCGTCGATGCCTTGACTTCGCGTTACGCGTCGTCGGCGGTGCAGCGCGACCTGGCCGTGGAAATCACGCAGGGAGGCTACGCGCCGATGTTCTGGGGCATGTTCGCCTGCTACTTGCTCCCGGCGATCTTGCTGGTGTATCGCGGTCTGCGCCGCGCGCCGTCGGTCGTCGTCGCGGCGCTGTGCGGTGTGCTCGTCAACGTCGGTGCCGTGGTCAATCGCTATTTGATCGTGGTGCCCTCGCAGACGCGCGGGCAACTGCTCTTGTGGCCCAAGGGCAGTTATGCGCCGACGTGGGTCGAGTACGCGGTGCTCAGCGGGGTGCTGGCGCTGGGCACCATGCTGTTCCTCATCTATCTGCAGTGGTTCCCGGCCGTTCCGATGGAGACCGTCGGTCTGGTCATGCCGGTGCAGGCGGCCAAGGAAGGCCGCAGTCGCGCGCGACTGCGAATGTTGGCGACCTGGATGACCTTGATCTTCGGCCTGGCTCTCGCGATCGTCGGCCTGGCGCTCTCCGCGCGCTTCGGCACGCGGCCCGAAGGCGATCCGCTCGTGCTCGGCAGTCCCGTGCTGTTCCTCTCCGGCGTGGTCTGCATGCTCGGATCGGCTGTGGTCTACGAGTTGTTCCCGTCGGCGAAGCTGCAGCAGACGACCGGCTGATCCTAAGCCGCGCGCCCGTTGTGCGATCACGCATCGCGGGCGACACTCTTGATCTCGCGATGGCAGCCGTTTTTCGATCCACGGTGTTGCTGGTCGTGCTGACGGCCGGTGGGGGATGTGCGGCTGAAAATCGCGCGGATTCGTACGACGTCCCGGCACCCAGCGCACCCACACTGTCGTACTTGCGCACCGAAGTGCGGCGCTACGACAGCGAATCCGGCGCGTACGAGCTCGATGTGGACGTCTTCGAGTTGTGCAACCAAACGGGGATCGAGTTCTTTTACTTCAATAGCGGACCTGCCTGGCGCCTTGGAGTCACGCAGGTCCAACGCGACGGCCGTTGGTATGGCGTGCTGCCGATCATCAATGGCGATAGCGGCTTCGGTCTGCAGAACCTGTTGCCCGGACAAACGATCGAGATCGCCGATCGAAGTCTCGCGGAACGCTCGCGCTACAGGATTGGCCTGAACAGCTACGCGACCTTCGAGGCCGTGACCGTGAAGAGTCAGGTCTACGAGCCGCCTGACCTTTTCGTTCCGGGGCATTCGGAGCGTGTCTCGAAATCCGAGAGTGGCTTCCCACACCTCGCTTCGGAGGACTAGGCCGGCGAAGCACGCCCCACGCTGTTCGCGCCCTCAGCCCAGCGGCCGCTTGAACGGTTCGCTCCACAGCGTCGTCAGCGCGCTCACGAGGACGACAACCAGCCACGCGGCCGGTGCGAACGGCTCGAGGTCGAGCAGGTCCGCGAGCGGCGCGACGTAGACCATCGCCAGTAGAACTGCGATCACCGCGACGATCGCGGCGATCAGCGTCCGTGTCGGACGCAGGCCTGTGCGCCAGAACGGCGCGTGGGGCGAACGCTCCACCATCAAGAGCAGCGGCTGACTGGCAAGAATCGTGGCGAAGCCGAGCGCGCGCGCTTGTTCGACGGGCCAGCCCAAGCTCAGCGCGCCCAGGTAACCACCGACGACTCCGCCGGCCAGCGTCAGGCCGACCATGTACGGCCGCCACAACGCCGCGATCCCGAGCGAACGTCCCGAGGGTCGTGGCGAGCGGCGCATCACGTCCTCGTCGGCTGCATCGGCTTCGAAGACCAGGCTGACGATCGGGTGCAGCAACAATTCGAGCAGCACGAGGTGCACGGGCAGCAAGAGCAGCGGCTTGCCGAGCAGCGGCACGAGGAACGCGGCGATCAACAGCGCGGGATGGAACGCGATCAAGTAGGCGAACGCGCGCGACAAGTTGTCGTAGATGCGTCGCCCATCGCGAACGGCGCGCACGATCGTCGTGAAATTGTCGTCGAGCAAGACCATCGTCGCAGCTTCGCGGGCCACGTCGGTGCCACGTTGGCCCATGGCGATGCCGATGTCGGCCGCGCGCAAGGCCGGCGCGTCATTGACGCCGTCGCCGGTCATCGCCACCACTTCGCCGCGCGCTCGCAGGGCTTCGACCAGGCGATATTTTTGCTCGGGTCGCGTGCGGGCGAAAACATTCGTGGACGAAATCAGGCGCTCGAAGCGATCTGCGTCGTGCGTGTCGAGCTCATCGCCCGAGGCGATCAAGTCGATTCCATCGCTGCCTTGGTGCTCGAGGCCGAGTCCCTCCGCGACCGCATGCGCCGTGGCGGGATGGTCGCCGGTGATCATGATCACGCGAATGCCCGCTGCGCTGCATTCGGCGAGCGCATCGGCCACGCCCTCGCGAATCGGATCGCTGAAGGCGACCAAACCCGCGAAGCGCAACACGGCTTCGTCGCTTTCGCGCACTCCCGTCGGCCCGTGCTTGGCCAATCCGTTCGCGACCGCGATCACGCGCAGGCCGTTGGCCGCGAGTTCTTCGTTCTTGGCGTGGGCCCAGATTCGTTCGTTCTCCGTCGCCGTCGAATGGGCGAGGATGCCTTCGAGCGAACCCTTGCTGGCGACGACCGTGCTGGAGTCCGCCGTGCGCCAGACGTGCGTGAGGTACTTGTCGATCCCGTCGAAGGGCCAATCGTTCAGCAGAGCTTCACGATGTAGGCGCTCCGGATCGAGGCCGCGCTGTCCCGCGTATTGGAGGATCGCCCGATCGAGCGGATCGAAGGGATCGGGTTCGCAAGCTCGCACCGCTGCTTGCGCGAGCGCAAGTTCGCCTTCCGGCCCGGGCATGTGGACGCACAGTTGCGTGACCGCGAGCCGGCCTTCGGTCAACGTGCCGGTCTTGTCCGTGCAGATCACCGTGGCCGAGCCCAAGGTTTCCACCGCGGGTAGCCGGCGGACGAGCGCCTTGTCGCGCGCGAGTCGCCAGGCTCCGAGCGAGAGATACAGCCCATAAACGAGCGCGAATTCCTCGGGAATCGCGGCGATGGCGAGGCTGACCGCGGCGATGACCGCAGCGCCGAAGCCGTGACCGCGCAACACTTCGATCGCCATCACCAATGCGCACAGGAGCGCGGCGAGAATGCCGAGTACGCGAACGAGCCGTCCGAGCGCGCGCTGCAACGGCGTGGTGTGCTCCTTCACGCCAAAGAGCAGCGTGCCGATCGCGCCGTGGCGCGTGCGCGCGCCGGTCGCGCCGACTTCCGCGACCGCTCGGCCCGAAGAAACCGTGGTGCCCGCGAAGACGAGTTCACCCACGGCCTTGTGCACGGGCAACGATTCGCCGGTCAGCGCGGCCTCGTCCGTCGACAGTTGCGTGAGTTCGAGGACGCGAGCATCGGCCGGGACGATGTCGCCTTCTCGCAGACTGACCACGTCGCCGACCACCAACTGGTCCGCGGGCAGCCGTTCTTCCAAACCATCGCGCCACACGCTCGCAGTCGGCGCTGTGACCTGACGCAGCCGTTCCAAAGTACGTTCGGCGCGCGCTTCGAGCAGCCAGCCGACCGCGGCCACGGGCACGACAGCGATGAACGCAACGATGGCGTCCGTCGTGTTACCGATGAATAGATACGTCGGCGCGGCGACGAGCAGCAACAGCACCATCGGGTCCTTCAGCGGACCGATCCAGCGCAGCCATCGGCCGCCTGCACTCGCCGGAACGAGCAGATTCGGTCCGTCGGTCAACAAGCGGATCCGCGCTTGCGCCGCCGTCAGTCCGCGCACGCCGGGTGCTGGAGTTGCCGGACCGGCACTCGTCTGGGGGATCACTGCGCCGGAAAGTTCATTCATCAGAGCGCGTCCCTCACCTGGATCGTAGCCTCTCCAGCGCTGCGCCCGGAGTCACCGGCGCAGGGGCAGACTTCGTACGCGGACCGTGGATTTTTGCGTATGGTCCGCGAGTCTGGATGCGCCTAAGTTGTGCCTTGGCGGCGAGCCGCAGCCGCATGCGGAGAGGCTCCCGGCGTCTACATTGCTTAGGGCCGCGCGTTGGCGCCCGTCCAGGGCGTGGCCGCTGATTGCGGACCTAGGCGCGCGATCCCAACTCGGCGTTCGCCGCTAGTTTGAGCGACACAGTCGAAGCATCCATTTCCCCGTAACATAGAGCGTCCATTCATCCGGCTCGAAGCGCAGGAGAGAATCAAATGGCAAATCACACATCGGTATTGGGAGGCGTGGCTTGTGGGCTCGTGATCTCGCTTGTGATGGCCGACAACGCAGGAGCCGCGCCCTTGATTCCCCAGGGCGCCGGCCAATGCCTCGTCTTCGACGGCGTGGATGACTTCGTCGGCGTGCCGCGCTCGCTTTCGCTCGAGCCCGATGAGTTCACTGGCGTACAACGGCTCGTGGCACCACTTTCTCGGCGTCTATGCCGTGAACTACGCGGACTTCTGGGTGGACGGCGTGAAGGTGTCGAGCATGGGTCACGGCCTAGGCGCGATGACGCACCTGCCGCTGACCGATCTTTGCATCGGCGCAGGTCTGCCCATCGCGTTGCAGAACGAGTACTTCAAGGGACGAATCGACGAGATTCGCATCTGGAACTATCCGCGCACCCCGACGCAGATCGGGGCGACCTGGCATACGAGCGTGCCGGCGAACGATCCGGGCTTGGTGGCCTACTGGACCTTCGACGAAGGCGCCGGCCAGACGGCGGGCGATGCCTCATCCTTTGCGAATCACGGTCAACTGGGCGCGACCTCATTGGCGGAGTCGGACGATCCGACCTGGACCGTCTCCGATGCGCCGATCGGCCCGCTCACCTGCTTTGCGCAGCGCTACTGCGCGAGCCTGCCGAACTCGACGGGTCTCGGCGCCTCGATCGACGTCTCCGGAAGTTTTTCGGTAGGCGCGAACGACATGCACCTCACAGCGAGCGGCTGTCCGCCCGCCAAGCGTGGCATTTTCTTCTACGGTCAGACCCGCGTGCAGTATCCGTTCGGCGACGGCTACCTCTGCATGAGTCCGCTCGGTCCGGGCCTGTTCAGGATTCCGACGCCGCAGACCGTCGATCCCAACGGTGCGGTCGATTTGCTGCTCGACCTCCAAGGCCTGCCGGGAGGCGGGGCGATCAGTGGCGGCTCGACCTGGAACTTCCAGTTCTGGTACCGCGATCAATTGCCGGGCGGCAGCGGCTTCAACCTGAGCGACGCGATGAGCGTGACGTTCTGCCCGTGAACTGAGCCCGACGCATTTCGTGCGGCCGCCCGCGGCGCGTGCCAGAATGCGGGCGTGCCCACACGCGTGATGTTTTGCGGCGACGTCCATCTGGGACGCCGGCCGTCCGGATTGCCGCTGGACCTGAAGGAGCAATCCGGACTTTCAGCGCGCGACCTCGGTCCGAAGGCGGCCCTCGAGCGCGCCGTCGCTGAAGCCTGCCGCGAACGCGTCGATGCGTTCGTGTTCGCAGGCGACGTGGTGCAGCAGGAGAACAGCGTCTTCGAGGCTTTCGGTGCCCTGAGTCGCTGCATCGAACCGCTCGCGCGGGCCGCAATCCGCATATTCGGAGTTGCCGGAAATCACGACGTCGAGACTCTGCCGAGGCTCGCCAGCAGCTTTCCGCAATTTCAGCTGCTGGGTGCCAAAGGACGCTGGGAGGACTGCGTGCTGCAGGGCCGTTCGGGCCCCCGGATCGCCCTGCGTGGCTGGTCGTTCCCCGCGCAACATGTCAGCGAGAGTCCATTCACTCACCCGCGTCCCGACGCGCCCGAGGACGTGTGTGCCGTGCTCGGCGTCGTGCACGGCGACCTCGACGATGCGCGCTCGCGATACGCGCCCCTGCGAAGGCGCGATCTCGAAGCCGATTCGATCGTGAAAGGTTGGTTCCTCGGGCACATTCACAAGCCTTCGCTGGATGCCTCGGCGCAGCGGCCCATCGGGTATCTGGGATCGCTCAGTGCGTTGGATCGAACCGAGACCGGCCGGCACGGGCCGTGGATCGTAGCCGTCGAAAACTCGGGCGCACTTTCCATCGAACAACGCGCGCTCGCGCCGCTGGCCTTCGAAGATGTGTCGTTCGACGTTTCTGATTGGACCGATGGCGCCGCCTTCGAGCAGGCCTTGCGCGCGAAGTACGCAGCTGTTCGCGAGGCGCGCGCGTCAGGAGCCAATTCCGCGCGCGCGGTCGGTTTCAACGTGTCGCTGTACGGCGCGACACCTGCGTTCAAGGCGCTTCGCGCCAAGCTGGCGGAGTTCGACGAGGGCCGTCTGCTTTCGGCGGAGTTCGATGGCCTGTTGTGTTTCGTCGCGGACATCGACGATCGTACCCACGAGCCGGTCGATCTCATGCGTCTCGCGTTGTCCACGGATCCAGCCGGGCTTCTGGCGCGCCGCTTGCTCGCGCTTCAGGACGAAAGTTCGCTGCTGGCGCAGGAGCTGATCGGGCGCGCCCTCGAGTCGATCGAGGCAAGTGCGCCGCGCCGCGAATTCCTGGGCGCGCTCGGACCTCCGCTGTGGAGCGACACGCAAGTCCGCTCGCGATTGCTGCGCGCCGGCTGGCGCGCGCTCGAGAAGCTGGAAGCTACGCGAGAGGGACGGCCCGCATGAGTGCACGTTCGCTCGAGCTGCTCGAACTGGAACTCGTGCACGCACCGGGTTTCAGCGAGAGCTTCGCGATCCACACGGAAGCGGCGAGCCAGGTCGTGATCGTCGGTCCCAACGAATCCGGAAAAAGTTCCCTCGCCGCCGCGCTGTTCAGCGTGCTGTGGCCGGCCCAGGAGTCCAACCCGAACCTCGAGATCACAGCACGCTTCCGTCTGGGGGAGCGCACGCTGCGCGCTCGCCATCGCAGCGGGCACACGAGCTGGTCCGACGACGGACTCGAGGTTCAGGCGCCGCCGCTGCCCGCGGACGAGATCGCCAGGTGCTTTCGCATCTCGGTGGACGAACGGCGCGGCGAGGGCGCCGACACCGCGACACTCGCGGCGGTGATCGTGCGCGCGCTGGCCGGCGGTTACGACTTCGCGAAAGCGCGCGAGTCGCTGGGCGTTCCGGCCCGGCTGGGCGAGGCCGAGCGCAAGGCGCTCAACCAGGCGCGTGAGGCCCTCAACGCGATCGCAAGCGACCAGGAGCGCTGGAAGCACGAGGCCGACAAGCTAGAAGTCTTGCGCGAACAACTTGGCGAGGCGAAATTGCTCGCCTCTGAATTGCCGATGCTCGACGCCTTGGGCCGCGAACGATCCGCACGGCGCGAACTGCAGCGCATCGAACCCAGGCTGCAGGAAGTCGCCGGCAGTGCGCGTGTCTCCGAACGCGAACTCGAGCGACTTGCTGCTGAGGAAAAGCGCCTCGAGCAGCGAAGGGAAACGCTGCGCAAGCGCGAGACAGCCTGTGAGCATTCAAAGCGCCAGCTCGAGGCGCAGGCCGGGCCGGCGCGCCGCGTCGATTCCAGCCAGATCTGCGCGCGACTCGCCGACGCTCGAGAGCTCTTGGTACGCGAAAGCGATCAAATGCGGCTGCGAGCGGAGTTGCAAGTTACGCAGACGCGGCACGCGCGCTGGCTGGAGAATTCCTCGGACCGCGAATGCGCGCTGCCGTCGCCAGCCGAACTCGAACGATTCGCTCAATTCAGTGACGATTGGAATGCGGCTTTGGCACAGGCGCTGGCTCTAGCGGATGTGCGCGCGTTGTTGTCGGGCTCTGTGCCCGCGCGGACGGCAGAGTTCGATCCGCAGTCCAGCGCTGCCGCGCGCCTGCGAACGACGTTGCTCGTGGTCTGCGCCGTGACGCTCGTCAGCGCGATTGCTGCGGCAGCACTCTTCCACCCGCTGTTCTATGGCCTTGCCGCGCTCGCTGCGGCGGCGCTGTGGATTGGCCTCAGCGACTCCAAGCCCTTGCCGCTGCCGACGCCCCCCGATTCGTCGGCGCCCACGCGAGCGCTGGTCGAAGGCCGCGCGCGAACACTCGAGGAAAGACAGGCCGTCCTCGCGAAGCGTGGCCAGGAGTTCAAGTCGCGCTTTGGCTTGCAGCCCGGATTGCCGACGGCCGTCCAGGTCGAATCGCTGCGCCAGCGCGCGAACGATCTGGGGCTGCTCGAGGCTGCGCGCGCGAAGCTGGCCGCCGCCGAGAGTGCCTTCGACGAACTGCGCGACCTGCTGACGGCCTTCCTGTCGAGCCAGGCTGTCGAACCCGCGGGCACGGCCCATGGCCTGATCGCACAACTCGAAGGACTTCTCGAAGGCCAGAGCAGACGCGCGAAACTCGAAGAGGATCTGCAACGACTTGGCGGCGAGATCGCGGCGGCGAAGAACGATGTACTGGACAGCGAAGCGGCCCTGGCGAAACTGTACATCGATGCGGGCCTTCGTGCGGGCGAGCGCGCGGCGCTCGAGCAGCTCGTGCGTGACCGAGCGCCTTTCCTGAGCCTTGCCGATGAAGCGAAAGTTCAGCAGCACGCGCTCGCTAGCGCGCTGCATGAACTCACGGACTGGCAAGGCTGGCGGCCCGCGTCGGATCAAGAACTCGCACAGCGGCGCGCAAAGGCTGTCGAGATGTCGGCGCTCGCCGACCAGCGCCACGGCGAGATCGGCGGCATTGAACGCGGCATCGCCGAGCGCCGCGCACGCGACGAAGTCGAGAACGCGCGCGCGAATTTGCACGCGGCGGAGGCGGCGCTCGAGCAGCGCCGCGAACAAGTATTCGACGCCGCGCTCGCGCAACTGTTCATCGACGAAGTCGAACACGCAATGGAAATCAGCGTTCAGGATCCGGTCCTGATCCGCGCCCAGCACATGTTCGAGGAATTCACGGGACATCGGCACACGCTGCAACTCGCCACGGGCGGCGCGAACGGACCCGATTTCAAGTCGCACGATCACGTCCTCGGCCGCGCGGTCTCGCTCGAGAACCTGTCCAGCGGCACGCGAACCCAACTGCTGCTCGCCGCGCGCCTGGCCTTCGCGGTCGATGCCGCGGAACGCGCCGGCGTGCGTCCGCCGCTGTGCTTGGACGAGGCGCTGGCCACGACCGACGAGACGCGCTTCGAGGCCGTCGCGGACGTGGTCGCGTTGCTCCTCAAGGAAGGCTGGCAAGTCATTTACTTGACCAGTCAACACACGGACGTGGAGCGTTGGCGCAGACGCGCATTCGACACGAACATGCTTGCGCCGCGCGTGATCGATCTCGAAAAGGTTCGCCAGCTTGCCGGCGCGCCGGCCAGCGTCCAGGACTTGGAGCTGCCGGCCGAGCCGGCGCTGCCGGCGCCTTTGGCGATGTC
>JANMRV010000086.1:0-3488 GCA_031388685.1 Planctomycetota bacterium | reverse complement strand
GGCTTCCTGGAAGTATCGATCTGAAGTTACGGAGCTCAGGCTCGAGAAAACGAAACTGCGCAGGTCCGCCGGGGCCGACTGAAACTCTTCAATGATGCTGGCCGGCCATCCACGACTCGGACGAGGTCCTCAAGATCGTGGCTTCCAAGAAAGTCTCCTCCCCCGCGCGATTCGAATGCGGCAAGTTTGGTTGCCAAAAAATGCGGCGCATCGATGTGGTGGACGAGAAGCCCGCTGGGCAGTCGATAAACCTGCCGATGGCCGATCGCCGAACGGTACCAGTGACTGCCGAATCCAAGTACCGACTCATCCAGCGACATCACATCAAGGATGAGGTCTTCCTTGCGCCAGCGACAGATGGGATCACCGTGAGCAGTTCCTTGGCGGAACCCCAAGGCATTGAGCTGAACGCCAAACTTGTTGTACTCAGCGTAGCTTGCAGATTCGACCACGAGATCCACGTCCAACGTTGGTCTCACTGCAGGCGCCGCCGGATCGGTGATGAGGAGTCCCGCCGCGCATCCCCCGACCATGGTCAGCTCGTCCGTCAGCGAGACAAGCTCGGTGAACGTGCGTTCCACGCGTGACAAGTTCGGGTCATTTTTGGCCAGCATCATCGATCCGGTTTTTCAGTTCGACCATTGCAAGCTTGCGGTCTCTCGCTCCGCCGCACCGAAGTGCATCGACTAGGGCAAGCAATTCGTAGAGCTTCGGATTGCGGCGCGCGACATCGGGCACCGTCCGGTAGAGAGGCTCGATCGCTTGCCCTCGCACCGTGCCTTCTGCATCGGGCCATACGAATGGAAGCTCGCCGTCCGGCTGGAGAAGGCTGTTCAGGGGCGGCGCGCTGTGAGCTGTCGGCATCCCCCTCACTACCTTGCCTGGAACCGCGAAGAATGCATGCCGAACACCGTGCTCCAGGAACTTTAGGAGCGCTCTGGAGTTCGCCGTTGGCTTGGATCGTCGGTCCGCTCCCGGACGAAGCAACCCCGCATCCACTGCCCTGCGTGCGGCCTGGTGGGCCTCGGAAGCACTCAGACCAATTGAGCCAGCGAGTTCCGCATAGGTGCGGTCCCTGTCGCCGTCGGAGGCTAGTTCCAGCGTCAGGAGGAGGTCTAAGGGTCGGAGGGGCATAGCGCTACGCTATTCGCGAATAGCGAATGAATCAAGGCTCTCGGTCGAGAGAGGCCCTGACTTGAGGGGAAGTTCGCAAGGAAAGGTCGGGATTCCAGAAACGTCCAACCTGTGGCGTGTGGGCCTGTGCCTCCCGCAGGCCCCGTCCCGCCCGCTGGCATGCGTGACGACGGCCACCTTGGCGATGACCAACACAGCACATCCGCTGAATTCCGCCGGGCCAGTTCACCGATGCCCGGCACACGGTCTTCGTCACCCTCGCTTCAGCGTCTACTGCCATTGTCACTCAACCCCGTGTCCACCGAACCGGGGGATGTCCGTGCGCCAACGCGTCGTTGCCCACCTTGGCCGACTCGGCCCTGAAGAGCGAGCCAAAGCAGGCGAACTTGCGCGCCATTTCCTTGGTACGCGCGCCGACCAGCCCGAGCTCTTCGAGGGCACGCGCGATCTCTCGGACGCGCACGTGCGCGTCGGCAAGGTGCGACTCGAACGCGGCGTGGGCTTCGGCGATGTTTGGCTCGGATAGACGCTGTGGCGCGCGCTCGCTCTCGATGAATTTTGTCGCAGCAAGCTGCCGCCGGGTCGTGAATCGGTCGAGTGGGCAAACATCGTGATCGCAGAAGGTACGCGCGCGGATGGATCGCAGTGGCGGTAGCAGAGGAGCTCGCCGATCCTTGAGAAGCAAGAGCGGTCCGAGGAAGGGGCCTCTCCTTCCTCAGACCGCGTTCGCCGCGCGTGAGCGCCAGCGGCTTTCTCCTCGCTCAGTCCTCTTCCACCGAGTTCAGGTAATTCCGGTAGATGTACGAGCCGATTTGGCGTCCCTGGAAGCCGCCCTTCTTCTGGTCGAAGCGAAAGTGGATGCCGCCGTAGATGCGGGCGTCATCGACGTCGTCCGTGATCTCATACCAGGCGGTGTAGTTGAGCACGATGAGCGGCAGCGAGGGATGGGTCAGGGTGATCGCATGGCCTTCCTCGCCGAAAAGCCGCTCGAGCACCGCGCGGGCGGCACCGGACACGGTCGCGTGGCCCGACGCAAAGCTGGGATGCCCGGGGGTGGTGATCAGCGGGAGCCAGGTCGGATCCGGGTCCGTCAGGACATTGCCGTCGGTGTCGCCGGCACGGATCGCGGTCATCGGTCGCCAGAAGTTGAAGGTGTACTTGGAATCCCAACACGCGATGGAGGCATCCGCCGTGGCCATCGCCAGCATGGCAAAGATCTGCGCGTTTTCCGAAAGCGACATGCCCTGCGCCGCGCTGACCTGGCGCGCGGCCGTGTGGAAGACCGCCAATGGCGAGCTAGCGGCGTAGAAGCGCGCGACATCGGTGCGATCTTGCGTGCGGAAGGGGCTGTTGAGACTGCCGAGGAGCCTGACCTCGTTGTAGTCGTTCGCATAGTTGCCGGTTTGGAGCGCGGGCGGCGGCTTCAGGCGGAACTGCGAGCCGGACTCCAGGGCGAACGGCGTCACCAATCCCCATCCGGGCAAGACTGCGCCCGCGAGCGGCGGCTGGAAGGCGCCAGGTCCGGTGCCAGGTGTGTAGGGCACATTGGCATTCCAGCCATCATTGGCTCGCAGCAGGAGCATGGCGGACGCGGCGGCTTCGCCGACCGCGATTCCGTCATCCTTCGCCTGGCCATCCGGGATCGCGAGGAGAGACGCGGCTCGCGCTGCGTCGAGGGCAACGATGCTGCCTGGGCGCAGAGTCACCAGGGTCCGATAGGCGGCTGCGATGGCCGCGGCTTCGGGTGATGCTCCCGCCGGCGCGACGATGGTTCCGAGGTAGGGCTTGTAATCCCCGATGATCGAGTTGACCGCTTCGAAGACGGCGAGCTGTGTGATCGCGCCCCAGCGGGTCTGATAATTGGGGTTTGTCGGCGCCACCAACACAGTCGTCTGCATGATCGCATTCCAGTCCGTCACCGTGTCGGCATGCACGGGGGAAGCGATGGAGGGGGCGAGCAACATCGCCAGCGGCAGCACACGGGCCAGTACCAGTTTCGATTTCATCTTGTTCATGGTCATCTCTCGTTCGAGTGTGTGCGGCGAGAAACCGCGCCGCAGGGGACAGTGCTTGGATGGCCCAAGGCACTGGGGGGTGTGGCCATCCGAACGCCGGACGGCACCTACCGAGAGAAGACGAACTCGCACCGACGAGTCGAACAAGCAGATCCCGCGGGGCTGCGCTGCTTCTCTCGTTGCTGACCCGCGCTTCTCTACAAGTGCCCGTGCATGTCGGCCGTGACGAAGCAGGAGTTCAATCCGGCGTCGAGCGCCGTCGGGCAACGTCAAAACGGTGTCAGACACCCAACCAGCCGACCTATTGCGGTGAGCTGACTTGCCGCTGCGCGGCAAGTC
>JANMRV010000033.1:0-2408 GCA_031388685.1 Planctomycetota bacterium | reverse complement strand
GACTTTGATTTCGGAGATTTCCATCGTTACGACCTTGGCGCAGATTCCCGGTGGCGAGCCCCCCCGCGATCGGGAGCCCTGTGGAGAGAAAGGGGCAAGAGTCTACGCGCGCGGGGTTGCGCTGGAAAGTCCCCGCGGGTTACTCGTCGGCCTGGCCCGTGTCGGTTTCCGCGAGCGCGCCCTCGGCCTCGCCCTCTACGCCTTTTTCCTTGGCGTCGACGTTGCGTGCGTTCTTGCACTTGGGGTAGGACGAGCAAGCCAGGAACTGCTTGCCCCAGCGCGACGTGCGCTTGACCATCGCGGCGCCGCACTTCTCGCACAGCTCGCCGGTCTCCTCGGGTTTTTCGCGCAGCGTATCGGGCAAAGGCTTGGCATTGCGGCACTTCGGATAGCCGCTGCAGGCCAGGAACGGGCCGCGCTTGGAGCCCTTGATGATCATCGGCTTTTCGCACTTGTCGCAGTTGATCCCGGTCGGCTTGGACTCCAGCGGCTTGCCGTCGTCCCCCACCGACTGGGTCGACTTGCACTTGGGGAAGCCGCTGCAGGCCAGGAATTTACCGCGCGAACCGCTGCGCAGAACCATTGGCTTCTGGCACTTCGGGCAGACGTACTCGGTCGCCAGGACCTCGCTCGCCTCGCGCGGGCCATCGACGCCCATCGCGTTCTTGCACTCGGGATAACGCGAGCAGCCCAAGAACTTGCCGCGCTTGTTGAACAGGATCGCCATCGGCGCGCCGCACTTGTCGCACATCCGATCCGACAGGACCGGCTGCTTCTTCATGTCCTTCATCTTGATCTCGGCCTCGGCGAGATCGCTCATGAAGACGTCGTTGAACTGCTTGACCACCTTGCGCCAGTCGTTCTTGCCGCTCTCGACATGGTCGAGCTCGGACTCCATGCGCGCGGTGTATTCGGTGTTGATGATGTTCTCGAAGTGCGCGACCAAAAGGTCCGTGACCACTTCGCCCAATTCGGTCGCGCGGAACTTGCGCTGCTCCGAGAGCACGTAACCGCGGTCCTGGATCGTCGAGATGATCGTCGCGTACGTGGACGGACGTCCGATGCCGCGCTTCTCGAGTTCCTTGACCAGGGTCGCTTCCGAGTAGCGCGGCGGCGGCTGGGTGAAGTGCTGGGTCGCGTCGATCGCCTTGGCCGTGTAACTCTCGCCGCGCTCGAGGCTTTTCGGCAGAGCCTGCTCCTCGCCGCGATCGTTGCCGCCGAAGACGCGCGTGTGTCCGTCGAAGAGTTCGACTTCGCCCTGGGCCACGAAGCGCGCGTCGCCGTGTTCGAAGGCCGCGGTCGTGATGCTCGCGATCGCCGGCTTCATCTGACTGGCGACGAACTTGTCCCAGATCAGCTTGTAGAGCTTGTACTGCTCGTCGCTAAGTGCGTTGCGCAACAGCTCGGGCGTGCGCGTCACGTCGGTGGGCCGGATCGCTTCGTGGGCTTCCTGGGCGCCCTTGGCCTTGGTGCGGAAGAAATTGGGCTTGTCCGGCAGGTAATTCGCGCCGTAGTTGTTCGCGATCAGGGCGCGGGCCGAGTGCAGCGCGTCGTCCGACACGCGCGTCGAGTCCGTGCGCATGTACGTGATCAGACCGACAGAACCTTCGCCGGCGACTTCGATACCTTCGTACAAGCGCTGCGCGACCATCATGGTCTTCTTGGCGCTGAAGCGCAGCATCGTCGAAGCCTTCTGCTGCAGCTGCGAAGTCGTGAACGGCGGCGTCGGCGGTCGCGTCTTCGGCTTCTCGTCGAGTTCGGCGAGCACCAGCGGATCCTTCCCGATGCGCGCCAAAAGTTCCTTGGCGCGTTTCTCGTCGAGGTTCTGATCGATGCGCGTCTCGCCCAGTCGCGTCAGACGCGCTTCGAAGTCCTGGCCGCCTTCGTTGAACTTGGCCGTGACGCGCCAGTATTCCTCTTTGATGAACGCACGGATTTCCTTCTCGCGCTCGACGATCAGACGCACGGCGACCGATTGCACGCGGCCCGCGGAAAGTCCTTTGGCGACTTTCTTCCACAACAGGGGCGAGAGCTTGTACCCCATGATGCGATCGACGATGCGGCGCGCCTGTTGCGCGTCGACCTTGTCCATGTCGAGCTTGCCGGGGTTGACGAAGGCCGCCTTGACCGCCTTCTCGGTGATCTCGTTGAAGACCACGCGGTGCATCAGCTTGGGATTGACGCCCAGGGATTCTGACAGGTGCCAGGCGATCGCTTCGCCCTCGCGGTCGGGGTCGGGCGCCAGGTAGATCGCCGGCGCCGCCTTGGCGAGCTTGCGCAGCTCGCTGATCACCTTGGCCTTGCCCAGGATCGTGACGTAGTCGGGCTCGAAGTTCTTGTCGACCTGGATGCCGAAACGTCCCTTCGGCAGGTCGCGAACGTGGCCCATCGAAGCGCGCACCACGTAG
>JANMRV010000008.1:0-10840 GCA_031388685.1 Planctomycetota bacterium | reverse complement strand
GCCTGGTGCCGTGCAACGAGCGCGCGCGCGCCGCGCTCGAAGTCTGGATCAAGGAAGGTCGCACGACGTTGAAGGGGCAGCGCCAACGGCCGGAAGTCTTCCTGACGAAAAGCGGCGCGCCGCTCGATCGCTCCAATGCGTGGCGCATCGTCCGGCGCGCGGCCGTTCGAGCGGGAGTGCGAGGAGAAGTTTCGCCGCACACGTTGAGACATGCCTTCGCGACCCACCTGATCGAAGGCGGCGCGGACCTGCGCAGCGTGCAGGAGATGCTCGGCCACGCCTCGATTTCGACGACCGAGATCTACACGCACGTCGACGGCGAGAAGTTGCTCGCGCTGCATCGGCTGTATCACCCACGCGCGTGATCGATCACGCCAGCCCTTCGAGGATCGCGCTGGCGAGCTTGGGACTGATACCCGGCACGCCGGCGAGCGCCTCCGCCGACTGTTCGCGGATGCCCGCGACCGAACCGAAGCGCGCAAGCAGCGCGTGTCGCTTGACCGGCCCGAGTCCTTCGATCGAATCCAGCTGCGAGCGGATCCGGCCGCGCTCCTTGCGGTGATAGGTGATCGCAAATCGATGGGCTTCATTGCGGATGCGCTCGAGCAAAAGCCGCGCGGGGGAATTGCGGCCTAATTCCAGCGGTTCTTCGACGCCTTGGAGAAAGACACGTTCTTCGCTCGCGGCCTTCACGCGGCCCTTGACGCTGCGCTCCGAGCGCGCTTTGGCAAGGCCGATCATCGTCACGTCGTGGGCGCCGGCTTCGGCGCGCGCTTCGAGCGCGCTTTGAAGTTGCTGCGCGCCGCCGTCGATCACCACCAGATCGGGCAGCTCGTTGTCCTTCGCGCCGCGGCGCAGACTGCGGCCGACGACCTCGCGCAACGAAGCGAAATCGTCCTGACCGACGACCGTGCGCAGCTTGAAGCGGCGGTAGCCCGACTTGTCGAGGTGGCCCGAGCGCATGCGCACGCGGCTCGCGACCGTGTGACGGCCCTGCAGCGTCGAGATGTCGAAGCAGTCGATCACTTCCGGGGCGCCGGGCAGGTCGAGCAGTTCGGCCAGCGCTTCGAGCGCTTCTTCCTCGGCCGCGCGCGTGCCCTTGTGGAAGCCCAGCGCCGAGCGCGCGTTCTCGCGCGCGAGATCGAGCATGCGCCGGCGCTCGCCGGATTGCGGCACGATCCAGCGCGTGCCCGCGCCGAACAACTGCCGGAATAGTTCGACGTCCGCGGGCTCGGAGTCCAGCACGATTTCGCTGGGCGGGCGCGGCTTGCCGGCGCCGTACAGCGAGGTGATCACGTTGCTCCACAATTCGTCGTCGGGCAATTCCGAGCGGAACCAGTGCGAGCGGCTCTCGTTCAGGCGCCCCTCGCGAAAGGCAAGCTTGTGCAATACGGCATCGGCGCCCGAGCGCACCAGCGCGAGCACGTCGCGTTCGACCGAGTCGGCGGGCCGCACGCCCTGGCGTTCGACCGTGTTGCGCAACGCGCCCAGGCGATCGCGCCACTGCGCGGCGCGCTCGTACTCCTGCGTCTCGCTCGCCGCGCGCATGCGCGAGTCGAGTTCGCTCTCCAACTCGGCGATGTCGCCGCTCAGGATGCGTTCGGCGCGCGAAACCAGCACGGCGTACTCTTCGCGCGTCACCAATCCAACGCAGGGCGCCGCGCACAGTCCGATCTGATGCTTCATGCATGGCCGCGAACGATTGACGAACACCGAGTCCGGGCAATCGCGCAGCGGCACGACGCGGTGCAAATCCGCGAGCGTGCGCCGCAGCGAGCGCGAATTGGCGAAAGGGCCGAACAAGCGCACACGTCCGATCGGCTCGCCGTGGCGCGAGCGATCGGGATTGTGGGCGCGCACGAAACGAAAGCGCGGGAAGTCTTCGCCCGCGTCCAGGCGCAACATCAAGAACGACTTGTCGTCCTTCAGCCGCACGTTGTGCGGCGGCTTGTGCTGCTTGATCAGCGTGTCCTCGAGCAGCAGCGCCTCCTGCTCGGTGCGCGTGACGATGCACTCGACCGCGGCCGCGTCCTCGTTGAGGAAGCGGATCATCAGGCGTCCGTCGCCGCCGGCCCGGCGATAGCTGCGCAGGCGTGCGCGCAGCGAGAGCGCCTTGCCGACGTAGAGCACCGCCCCGCCGCTGTCGCGGAACAGGTAGACACCCGGCTTCTCGGGTACGCCTTCCAGGCTCCAGCGCGGCTCTTCTGACATCGAGCGCATCATAGATCGAAGCGCAGCCCGCAAAATCCCGCAGACAGACGGGGCAGCGCGAGCGACACTGTGCGCTCGCACATGGGCATCGAGACGCAAGTTCGGCTGTACGCCCTGGACTCAGGCGAGCTTGACGAAGCCGCGCTGGCCCGTTTCGCGGCCCCACTCGATGCCGCCGAGACGGCGCGGGCCGCGCGCTTCGTCTTCGACAAACATCGCCGCCGCTTCATCGCCGCCCACGGATTTTTGCGCGAAGTTCTGGCTCGCGAGCTAGGACGTCAGCCCGCCGCGCTGGACTTTGAATTCGGTCAGCAGGGCAAACCGCGCGTGAAACACGCCGATCTGCACTTCAGCCTGACGCATACCGGCGAGCACGCACTCGTCGCCGTTGGCAGCTTTGAACTCGGCCTGGACGCTGAAGAGATTCGTGCCACACGCGTCGACGCCGCGCTTGCCCGCCGGGTCATGACCGCAGCGGAGTTCGAAACCTGGTCGAAGGCCCCGTGCGAGGATCAGGTGCTGGCCTTCTTCCGTCTGTGGAGCGCGAAGGAGAGTGTGATGAAAGCCTGCGGCCAGGGCATGTCGCTCGGCCCGGACAAATTCGCGGTCTTCGCGCCCGGCTCGCTCGAAGTCGCAGAATCGGTCGAAGTCGAAGGCCGCGTCTGGTCGCCGCGCACGCTCGAGAGTCCAGCAAAGTTTGCCTTGGCGCTCGCCACCGATCGCGAACTGGAAATCGTGCGCAGGTGCCTGGCACCGTAGTGGCAGGCACCACGTACTCCCGCGCCCCTCAGCCCCCCGCACCCTCCGGCTTCGGGGCCTCAACGCGTGGTTTTTCCAGCTTGAAATTGCCTTTGAACTCCACGGTGGCTGAGCCCTGCGAATCGCCGTGTCCCGCGGCCTCGAGCTTCTTGCGCAATTGCACGAGTTCGAGTTCGAGCTTTGCGCACTTGTAGCGGTAGCGGGCCGCCTCCGCTTCGAGCGCAGCCCGCGACGGGAGTTCGCGCGCGCCGGGCAGCGCGGCAAGCGCAGGCGTCGCCTCGCCGGCCGGGAGCTTGCCGTCGAGCCCGGCCTCCATGACCTCGGGATTGCTCGTCTCGATTCGCAGGGAGCCTGACTCGTCCGAACCAACCACCTCGATCGTCACCAGATTCTGACTGGTCGGGTCGCCGACTTCGAAGGAGCGCGAGGGGACGAGCGTGGCCTTTTCAATTTTCGCACCCTCGACGTGAGTTCCATTGCGCGAACTGAGGTCATCGACCACCCAACCGCACAACAGCCTGGCGTGCCGGCGCGAGATGTCCTTGCGGTCAATGACCACGTGACAATCGCTGGAGCGACCAATGATGACCGTGTCGCCTTCGACCTCGATCTGTTGGTCGAGGTCGCCTGACTGGGAGTAAACGTGCAGCTTTAACACGGGGGGCCTGTGAAACGGGACCGGCGCAAGCTCGACTCCAGCCGGAGATGCGCGAATGCTAGAGGGCCGAAACGGCAGAGTCTAGCACCAGGCCATGCCTATTCGTTACGCTCCTGACCAGACGGCGGATTCGTCAGAGCGCTCCAGCCCAAGCCCGCTAGGGAAACTTGAGATGAACGAAAAAGAAGGACCCCCCAACCCGGACAACAAGCGGCGGATTCGGCCGGAGGCAGCGCCGGGTGGTTTGATGCCCACACGCGCCTCGCGCGAGTCCTCGGATACCACGGGGGGCGATGCCTCGAAGGCCGAAACGAACGCTGGCTTGGAGGCCACCATCGGCATGGCACCCACCGTGGGTCCCGATGCTGGGGCTGCGGCGTCCCGCGCAGAAGCAGGTCAGGCCGCCGGCACAGCGATCTCCCCCGGGCCGAAATCCCAGGCCACGCAAGCGGGCCAGGTGATCGCCAATCGATTCGTCGTCAAGCAAATGCTCGGTCAGGGCGGCATGGGTCGCGTGTACGCGGTTCAGGATCGCCAGATCGAAGGCCGCGACGTCGCGCTCAAGGTGTTGTTGCCGAAGTACTCCAAGAACGAGCAATTCCGAAAGCTCTTCTTCCAGGAAGTGCGCGCAGCCCAGGAATTCGTCTCCGAATACATCTGCCAGGTGCGCGACACCGGCGAGACCGAAGAGGGCAACCTCTTCTTCACCATGGACCGGATCGAGGGCGAGGCGCTGCGCGCGCTGCTCGATCGTGAAAAAGTGCTCGGCGCGCGCCAGGCGCTCGAGATCACGCGCCAGGTGCTGCTGGGATTGAACAGCGGCCACGAGAAGGGCTACGTCCACCGCGACATCAAGCCCTCGAACGTGATGCTCGCGGCGAGCGTTCCGAAGACCGACACCAATCCCTACGGCGTCGGCGTGCGGCTGCTCGACTTCGGCATCGCCGGCCTGGCCTCGAAGCTCGACGAGCGTTCGCGCGCGGGAACGGTCATGTACATGAGTCCGGAGCAGGCCAGTGGCGAGCGCCTCGACCCGCGTTCGGACCTGTTCGCCGTGGGCGTGCTGTTGTTCGAGATGATCTCGGGCCACCGGCCGTTCGACGGCTCGACGACGCGCGCGCTGGTCCAGTCGGTGCTCGAGACCAACTTGACGGCGCGGCTGGGCGAGATACCGAATCTATCGAAGCAACTGCGCAAATTGCTGGAACGCGCGCTGCAAAAGGACCGCAGCAAGCGCTTCCAGTCGGCCACGGACTTCGCAAACGAGATCGCGAAGTCGGAGGCCTACAAGCTGCCCAAGGAAGTTCCGGGTTGGGCCTATTCGGGCTTGGGAGTGCTCGTTCTTGTCGCCGCGGCGGAGGGCTACAAGCTCAATCAGCTCTCCGGCGACCTCGTCGTGAGTGGCGCCAAAGTGGCAAGCGCTCAGTCCGAGAAGACGGCTGCGGTCCTGGAGGCCCAGAGGCTGGCTGGCATCGAGTTCAAGACCAAGTCCGACTCCTATGACGCACTGCGGGATGCGCACACCGCCACGACAACGGAGCTCACCGAAGCTAAGGCAACTATCGCAGACCTTAAGCTCGCCCAAAAGAGCGAGGTCACGGACTCTGGCCAAGACGAGACCACGAACGCAGGGTTCGTGGAGCAGCTCAGGAATGCAAACCTTGAAATTGCGAGGATATCGACGGAGCTCTCACAGGTGAGGGAGAAGGCGGAGGCTGCCGAGGGCCGCGCAGATGCTGCGGAAGCATTGAACAAAACAGCCGTTCGCGATGCCACTCCGCCTGCTCTTTGCGCTTCGACGTTTGACAGCGTCTGCAAGCTGATCAGGGCTGACCTTGGGTATCAGGCGCTGACGGAGCTGAAAAAGGCCCAGCAGGGCAAAGAGGCGACTTTTGCAACGGCAGGCAGCGACGGGGCTGACACGATCGTAGCGCTGGCGAAGGCTGCCGATCGTGTGTACGTTTACCGAGAATCCGTTCGCTCGGACACTCAGGTAGGACTGGGAGCGATGGTTGAGGCGGCAAAATTTCTAGACATTGCTGAAAAGGGCGCATCGACCTTGGCTGTTGAAGGTGCCAGCTGGGTCGATTTCAAATTTCAAGAGCAGGAAGTGCCGGATCGACCGAAGCTCTTGCGTGAACTGTCCGAGGTCTTGAGGAGTGAAGTCACCAAGGCACTCGCGAGTTCGGAAGAGGCGGATCTGGCGGATTTCTCCGCCATAGATTTGGCGCTGGTCTCGCGCGACGCGAAAGCGATCTTTGCCCACAGAGACCGCTTCGCATGCAGCAATCACCTGTCCAAAGCCGCGGAACTGCTCGTCGATCAACTGCGGAAGGAGGCTGCGGCGGGCAACGTGCTTCAGTACGAAAAGCTGCGCGGTTTCACGACCCTGCCGGAGTTCGTGCTGCGGCTGAATCAGGGCCAGTTCACGATCGACGATGCCAAGAACGCCGACCTGCAGGCTTTCCAGTTTGCTCAGCGGTGGTACGCCGATGACGCCGGCGACCCGACGATCGACTGGAAGTTCGCCCGTCCGCCCGTTCCGACGGCGCCGACCAAGGATTGGCGCCAGGTCATGTACCTGCAGTGGCAGCTCTCGCAGGAGAACGCGAATTTCCCGATCAAGAAGAACCGCTCGCAGCTACATCGTCTGCAAGGGCCCAACAAGAAGCTGAATTGGGCCGTAGGCGTCAGCCAGAACGACTCGCGCACTGAAATCCTGGTTGAGACCTTCGACGCCGAAGGCATGTTTCCAGAGGGGACCAAGGAGAAATTCAAGTTCGAGTTCATCGGCGGCGCGCTGCGAGTGCAGGGTACGTCGGTCACGATCGTCAACCTGCATGCCTGGGGCGACGGGCTTTCGGTGGTGCCTTTCCCGTCAGTCGTGCTGGAGCCCGCCGTTCCGGAGGCACTCGCGACCGCCGGCGAGCTGCGCAAGTTCCGCGAATACGTGAAAGCCACCCCACTCGCCTGCCTGGTCGTCGTCGACCCGAAGTCCTCGCGCACGCGTTGGCTCTCACCTGAATTTGGCCTGGTCTTCGACGACACACCCGGGACGTTGAAGCGCGAGCTCGTTTTTGTCACGGGTGTGCAATGACCGCGCTGGACAGTTATTCCCGCAGACTCGATGCCCCGATCTGGAGAACCATGAAGAGCTTCCTGATACTTCTGACTGTCGCCGTCTCGTGCCCGGCCTTCTTCGGCTGTGCGTCGGGAGGCGAAATGCCTGAGGACGCAAGTCTCGCCAAGTCGCCCGCGAGCTTCAAGGGCTTCTCGCCCATAACGAAGGTCGAGATTATCGAAGCCCGCGCGCGCTTCGTCGAAAACTACGAGAAGCTCTTCGGCGAAGACCTGATCGATGATTACGGCGTGATCCCCATCGCGATCAAGCTTGGCCTGAAAGGCAGGGACTCCGAGCACGAAACAGTCTACGCCAGTCCAGAGGAGATGGATTTCCGTCTCTACCTCGAGGACGGCAGCGCTCTGGAAGCTGTCAGTACGGCCAAGATCGCCGGCTCCGACGACGACCTCGAAAAAAAGCTGAACGCCCACGCGCTGAGCACGGACAACCTGCCCAAGTTCGATGCCACTGGCGACAAGTTCGTGTTCTTCCGCCTGGCCCCGCGCAAACAATTCGAATTCTCCTCCGGACGCCTCACACACCAGGTCGGCCACATCGCGCGCGTGTTGGCGATCGATCGCTCGCTGATGTCATTCAAGATCACCCACGCTGGGAAGGCGCTCCCCTTCTACATCGGTATCACCCGCGCCCAGCGCGGAGCTGAATAGCCAAGGACCTCGCCCCATGAGCCGCAACGCCATCGCACTTCGACACTCTATCTGCCTCGCCGTCGCACTCGCTCTGTCGCTGATCGGAGCCTGCGCGTCAAGCAATCCCTACGTCGTGAATCGCGAGTACCTCGACAAGTCCTACAGCGCGCTCGAGAAGGGCGACTTCAAGGCCGCGGCGCAGAGCGGCGAGGCCTTGCTCGCCGGACGCGCCGAGCAGGCCTCCGAGTTCCAGCTGCAGCGCTACTACGCCGCATTCCTTTGCTCGCGCGCCCACGTCCAGGCTGCACTGCGAGGTCCGTTCCTGACCGAGGCCGCGCCGTCGGGAGCTGGCGGAGGGATCGCGATCGGACCCAGCGTGCAAACAGGCGGCGCAGTCGCCTCGCCGACTTCGCACTGGGTTGCGGCGTCCTATTATGCCGGATTCGCGCGCGACCTCTACGCCGCCGCTGCCAAGGAACCGCTCCAGAAGGAAGCCGAGGAGTTGCTGCCGGCGGGCCTCAAGAAAATGCCCATCGACACAACCCAACTCAATCTCGACCTCACGCGGCTTGCCTTGCTGCGTCGATTGGGATTGGAGGTCGAGTGTTCAGCCATCCTGCGCCAAAGCCCCGACATGCTCGACGTGGGCAAGTGCACGGGAACACTCAAGCGTGCGGAACTCTCGGCGGAACTGTGGCCCTTGGTCTTTTTTGCCTGTTTCGTGCACAATCCAGTCGGCCAGCTGCCGACCGACTTCAAGAACCAAGCGATCACGTACAAGTTTGGTGCGCAGGCGCTCGTGCTGGCAGCCGAGTCCCCGAAGGCGCTCCCGGCGGAATGTCGCAGCGAGATCATTCGCTGGGTGGAAGAGAACCCGAACTTCGAATTTCAGTGCGACTGCAAAAAGAACTTCCAGGCGACCTCACTGGGCTGCGCCGAGTGCGGGAAGAGCATCGTCGACTACAAGCCGGTTTCGAAGAAGCCCTGACCACGCGCTCGGCTGTGCTGAAAGTCTTGCGCCCAGTGGCAGCTCGCCGGGGCGCTGAGGCTGAACACAAGGCACACTGCTCACGCCGGTTGCTTCAGGCTCAGCGCGACAGTTCGAGCTTTTCCAGCGTCGCCAATCGGTCGCGCAGTTTCGCAGCTTCCTCGAAACGCAGTTCGTTGGCGGCGCGCAGCATGTCCTCGCGCACGCGGTAGATCTCGCCGCGCAATCGTTCGACATTCCAGGACTCCGCTTCATCGCGAGGCGCGGAGGCGTCGCCGGGCGCGGCCGCCAGTTCGACGTAGTCCATCTCGTACAACGCCTCGATACCGTCGCGGATCGACTTCTGGATCGTCTTGGGCACGATGCCGTGCTCTTGGTTGTACGCCGTCTGCGCGATGCGCCGGCGCTCGACCTCGGCCACCGTCACCCGGATCGACTCCGTAATCGTGTCCGCATACAGGATCACTCTGCCCTCGACGTTGCGCGCCGCGCGTCCGCAGGTCTGGATCAACGACGTGGCCGAGCGCAAGAATCCTTCCTTGTCGGCATCGAGCACACACACCAATGCGACCTCCGGCAAGTCGAGCCCCTCGCGCAACAGGTTGATGCCGACCAGCACGTCGAATTCGCCAAGCCGCAGATCGCGCAGAATCGACGAGCGCTCCATGGCGTCGATCTCCGAGTGCAGATAGCGCACGCGAATGCCCAACTCGCCCAGATAGGTCGTCAATTCCTCGGCCGAGCGTTTGGTCAGCGTCGTCGTCAACACGCGCCAGCCCTGCTTCACCGTGCGCTTGACCTCGTGCACCAGATCGTCGATCTGCGTCGAGGCCGGCCGCAACTCGATCTTCGGATCGAGCAGCCCGGTCGGACGGACGATCTGCTGCGCGACGTGGCCCTCTGAATGACTCAATTCATAGGCCGAAGGCGTCGCCGAGACATAAATGGCCTGACGCACAAGTGCTTCCCACTCCTCGAAACGCAACGGCCGGTTGTCGAGCGCGCTCGGCAGGCGGAAGCCGTGTTCGACCAGCGTGCCCTTGCGCGACTGGTCGCCCTTGAACATGCCGCCGATCTGCGGCACGGAGACATGGCTCTCGTCGACGATCACCAGCCAATCCTCGGGGAAATAATTCAGCAGCGTGAACGGCGCTTCGCCCCGCTTGCGGCCGTCCATGAAACGCGAGTAGTTCTCGATGCCGTTGCACAAACCGATTTCGCGCAGCATCGCCAGATCGTGGCGCGTGCGGCTGTCCAGGCGCTGAGCTTCGACGAGTTTGTTCGCCTTGCGCAATTCGTCCAGGCGCAGAACCAATTCCTCTTCGATGCCCTCGCAGGCGCGCGTCACGCGATCGCGCGGCGTCACGTAGTGTCCGGCCGGATACAGGGTCGCCTGCGCCAATTCGCGCAGGACTTCGCCTTGCATTGGATTGACTTCGACGATCGCTTCGATCGTGTCGCCGAACATCTCGATGCGCAGCACGCGGTCTTCTTCGTAGATCGGAAAAACCTCGATCACATCGCCGCGCGCGCGGAACGTGCCGCGCCGAAAGTCGAGGTTGTTGCGCGCGTACTGCATCTGCGTCAGTCGCCGCAACAGGTCCTCACGCTGCAGACTCTCACCCGCCTTGAGCGTCAAGGCCATCTCGGCGTAGGCATCGGGATTGCCCAGTCCGTAAATGCACGAGACCGAGGCGACGATCAAGACGTCGCGGCGCTCGAGCAAGGAGCGCGTGGCCGAGTTGCGCAGGCGTTCGATGTTCTCGTTGCGACTGGCATCCTTCTCGATGTACGTGTTGCTCGAGGGCACGTAAGCCTCGGGCTGGTAGTAGTCGTAGTACGAAACGAAGTACTCGACCGCGTTGTTCGGGAACAGCTCCTTGAACTCCGAGTACAGTTGCGCCGCGAGCGTCTTGTTGGGACTGAGCACCAGGGTCGGCCGATCAAGCTCTTCGATCACCGCGGCCGCGGTGAACGTCTTGCCGGAGCCCGTGATCCCAAGCAAGGTCTGGTGCCGCGCGCCGGCGCGCACGCCATCGACCAGCGAACGGATCGCGCGCGGTTGATCACCGGTCGGCGCGAACCGGGCGACGAGCTGAAAGTGACCCGGGTTCGGATTCGGCGGAACCGCGCCGGGCGACTCCGGCTCGGCCGGCAGGGAGACTTTCCCGGAGGCGCGCGCACCGGGGGCGGCCCGCTGAGCGTCGCCATCCTTGGCCGGTTGGGCCCCACGCGAAGAGGCCGGTTTGTGTCGCGGACGCGCCATGGATGGAACTCTAGCAGCCTCAGCGAAGGGTTCGCCTGCTTGCGAGAGCGCCGCGCGGACTCTGTCGATTCGCTCGTTGCTTCGGTTGACCTAGGAAGCGCCCACGATAGAGCCTGACGGCCGGCCGACGACGATTGGACTCAGCGCTTCCGTGAGTACACTGTGCTTCCTCGCTCGCGCGCGACCG
>JANMRV010000873.1:0-3050 GCA_031388685.1 Planctomycetota bacterium | reverse complement strand
ATGGATGGCGGACGCGGCTCATGGCGCAGGAGGAGATCGTCCAGGAACAAAATGACCGAGTGTTGATCGCGGCGCTCAATGCCAATGGGAGGAGCGGACTCCACGGCCTGTACGCCGCGCGCAAAATGCTCGAACCCACGCGCGGAGCTTGGATAACTCAACCGTCGGGGGAGGAAATCGCGGACAAACTCCTGTCGCTGACACAAGCTGAGGATTCAGAGTTGCGCCGGGTCGCACTTGCCACGTTGTGCGCCGTGATGACATCCACGGAAGGAAGTGTCGGGGATACCGCTGCTCTTGAGGGCCCCCGTGCCATTGCTCCGATCGGACTTGCCGACGAGTCTCCGGCCGTCCGCCGGGAAGCCTTGGAATTGTTGCTGTCAGGCCGTGACGAAGCGTGGATGGACGAAGCGCGGACAAAGGAGACCGGACTTCGCGCCGAAGCGTGGAGGGTCGCCCGCGAGAATGCCCAGGCTACACAGGTTTGGCGATCGCTCGCTTCGAGCCACATCTCGCCTTCGCACTTCGCACTGTTCCTCAACGACGGCGAACCCCAGGCACTCGAACTTCTCGACGCCGTCGAAGACGTCGCTGTGCGCATGGCCGAGACGCGGCGCGGTTCGATGGAGGAGACTCCGCCGCGCGGGCCCTTCGAAGACCTCGAAGCGAGTGGCATCTGCGCCCTCGCTCGCGGCGAAAAATCCGGCAGCAATCCGCGCATCCGCGCCGCCGCGCTGCACACGCTTGCTGTCCTCGCACGCGTCTGCGAACCGTGGGACGGAAAATGGTGGAGCATCGCGCCCGCGAAACTCCCGCATCCAGCGCGCACTGTCGATTGGCGCGGAACCGAGCTCGCCAACGCGACGCTCGTAGCCACGCTGGCCGATTCCGACCCCGCGACTCGCCGCTCGGCCATCGCCGCGATCCGCGAAACGAAGGACTCGCGGCTCGCCGTGTCGATTCGCGAGCGCTTCGTGATCGAGACCGACATTCCGACGCGCACCGCGCTGCTCGAGGCTCTTGCCGAAATGGGAACCGCGGAGGACGCGATCCTTTTCGGCCGTCTGGCGCGCAAATCGAAGGACACCGACGAGCGCGTGAGCGCCCTGCAGATCGGCGCGCGGCTCGACGCCGAGCGCGTCGCCCCCTCCGCGGCGTTCCTTGCCGGAGACGATGCGACGACATCGCAAGTCTCCGCGGCGAGCCTCGAAGTCCTGGGCCTGATCGATCCGCTCAAACTCCAAGAGCTCGGCTGGACTTACGATCTGACCTTGAATCGCACGACCCATCCCTCGCCGCTCGTGCGGCGCGCGTCGTGCAAATTGCTGGCCGGACAGGACCCGGAGCGCGCCTTGCCGAGGCTCCTGGAACTCTTCCGCGACCCCGAAGTGCGCAGTGCCGCCTTCGATGCGCTGGCGAACCTTGACGAGCCGCGGGCGGCGCGCGTCTATGCCCAGGCGCTCGGCGATCAGGATCCGGATCTGCGCAGCGTCGCGCGTCGCACCGTCGCGCGCTTGCGCAAGAAACTGCGGCCCGCGCTCGAAGGCATGGTCGAGCGGCAGGAATTCAACGGAGCTGTCGTGCGCGAGTTGCGCTCGATCTACGCCAGCTATCAGCCGATCCTCGAATGGGATCTGTACGGGCCGTTCGCGATCGATTCGGCCGAGGGCAAGCTCGACTTCGTGAAGGAACGCGCGGAAGTATCGTTGAAGGCACTCGCGAATGCGCAGCCAAGGCCGGCGGCTTCCAAGCGTCCCGATGGATTGATCGACCTGCGCGCCTTGCTCAGCGAAGCGCAGAACCAGAGCGCGTACGCGTTCGGCCAACTTGAATCCAGCAGCGAGACCGACGTCGAACTCCACGCCGGCAGCGACGACCAGCTCGTGGTCTGGCTCAACGGCGTGCGCGTGCACGAATTCGACGGCGCGCGCGGTTTCACGGCCGAGTCCGACCGTTTCAAGGCGCACCTTGTGGCCGGTGTGAACAAGTTCGTCCTGCGCGTCGGCCAGATCGGCGGCGACTGGAGTTTCGCGTTGACAGCCCCAGAAGAAGGCCGAGGTCCGATCTTCGAATCGAAGTTGCCGCCGCAGGCGACGCCCGCGGAGTACGCGGCCTTTGCCACGCAGCACCCGGGTGATCCCGTGCGCGGCGAAGTCGTGCTCCGCGATGTCAATCGCAGTCTGTGCTTGCGCTGCCATCCGATCGCAGGCGAGGGCGAACACGTCGGGCCGGATCTCGCGGGCCTCGGCGCGCGCTACTCGCGAACGGAGATCATGAACTCGATCCTCTCGCCTTCGCAGCGCATCCTCGACGGTTATGCGGCCGTTTCGGTGCTCACCAAGGACGATCAACTGTTCTTCGGCCAGATCAAGCGCGACGACACGAAGGGCATCCAATTGATCGACTCGACCGGGACACCGATCGAAATCCCTCGCGAAGACGTCGCCGAAGTGCGCCCGTCGAAGCAATCCGTGATGCCCGAGGGCCTGTGCAACACAATGACCCCGACCGAATTCGCCGACCTGCTCGCCTGGCTTTCACGTCGATAACTGCTGCGATTTGCAGCCAGGCGCGCCGCACTGCGGTCGACCTCGCTCCAGGTGGCCAGCTTGTGGCGAACGCGGCAGCCGAATCGCTGGCGGCCCACGCGAACTGCGAGAGCAGGAGCCGCACGGGCACGCATGCGCCCGCACGGCTCCAGGAATGGTCAACTCGCGGCCGGACGCCGCGAGCGCGAGGAGTTCCCCGTCAGCTCACTTCGAGGAAGAAGCCTTCCACTTCCTGTACGGGCCGTCGTATTCCTTGCCCTCGGTGATCGCCTTGTCCACCAAGGGCTTGAGCTTCTCCAGCAGAGGAAGTTTCTTCGAGATATTGTCCTCTTCCTTGATCGCCTTGTAGGCGAGTCTCAAGGCGGCCCAGGCTTCGTCAAAAGCCTTTTGCTCCTCTTTGGGCTCGGGATACGACTTGCCTTTTTCTGTCACTGTCATCGCGATTTCTCCTGGGGGATGAGTCGGGTTTTGAATTGCCGTTCGGTCGGCTGCACGGAGGAT
>JANMRV010000868.1:0-2188 GCA_031388685.1 Planctomycetota bacterium | reverse complement strand
GCACCGCCCATCCCTGGCAATCCGGCGCCGCGATGGCGCGACGTCGAGTGGCTCGTTCGCCCCGGTGACCCCAGAAGATTCGACCGGGTCCGCCCCCCGCCGTTCCTAGCCGTCGGCTGCCACCGGCAAGTCACATCATCGCCGGAGGCGGCGAATCCAGGCAAGGGACTCTTTCAGCCGGCTGCTAATGCGGCCAGGTCGCATCCACCCAGGCGACTATCCTTCGAGCGAGATCGGCCGCGTTGGTTTCCGGGTCGCGTCCACCGGGCCCAGGCCGCGCGAAATCATGGTCAGCGCCTTCGATTTCCTGGAGTGAGGCCGGGCCGCCGTAGGAGCGCAACGCCGGACGCAGGCGGGCGAGCTCACACAGAGCATCGCGCGTTCCCGACAGGAACAGTGCCGGTTGCACCAGCGCCCGAAAGTGCTCGCTGCGCTCGCGCTCCGGGTCCTTCGCCGGATGGAGGGGATAGCCCACCAGCACCAGGCCCAGGGCGGGCGAGCCCTTGGCCGCGATCAGACTTCCGATCCTGCCACCCATGGACTTGCCGACCAGCAGCGCTCTGGAGTCGGGACGCAGCAACGAAAGCTCGGCCAATGCGCGCTCATGGCAGGCTTCGAGCAGCGCCGTCCGGTCCGGGGGACGCCGCCGGCCCTCGCGGCGCATGCGCGTCATATAAGGGTAGTGGAACGAGAAGACATCGAAGCCTGCCTGGCTGAGAGCACGTTCCAGCGCGGCCAGCAGCGGCGTTTCGTGTCCGGCTCCGGCACCGTGGGCGAGCAGCACCGGAGCGCGGCGGGCATCGAGGCTCGGCCTCCAGCGCGCGTCGAAGCGCAGGCCCGACTCGAGCTCGAATTCGAGGTCGAAACGCGGCTCCGGCGGCGCGTCGTTGGTCCCTGGTCCGATCTTCAATTAGAACTCTCCGCGTGAACTTGCCGCCGCTTCGATTGCAGACCACGACGCTGTGGTACTACCCCTCCCAGCAGGTGCCCGGCGAGGTCAAGGGCAACCCGCGTTTCGAGGGCGCGACGCCCGCCTACGTGATCTGGAATCTGCTCGAGCGCTACACACGCGAAGGCGACCTCGTCGTCGATCCGTTCGCGGGCGGGGGAACGACGCTCGACGTCGCGCGCGAGGGCGGCCGGCGCTCGATCGGCTACGACGTGCACCCCACGCGCGAGGACATTTTTCGCGCCGACGCGCGTTCGATGCCGCTCGAGGACGGCAAGGCCGACTTCGTGTTCATGGATCCGCCGTATTCGACCCACCTCGAGTACGGCGACGATCCGCGCGACATCGGCAAACTCGACGCTTTGCACGGCGACCAGTATTACCGCGCGATGGACGATGTGTTCGCCGAGGTCGACCGCGTGCTGCGCGATCGGCGGTATCTCGCCGTGTACGTGGGCGACAGTTTCAAGAAGGGCGAGCCGTTCGGCGCGCTGGGTGCCGAGTTGTTCGCGCTGCTGCGCAAACGCTTTCGCCCGGTCGATCACATCGCGGTGGTGCGCGGCAATCGCACGCTGGAAAAACCGAACTTCCACCGCGCCGCGGCCGAGGGCAACTTCTTCCTGCGCGGTTTCAATCATCTGCTGATCTTCAAGAAACAGCGCGAGGCCTAGGCATCTGTCCGCGGCTGTTCGGCGAGCCATTGCTTCGCCGCAGCCAGGTCGAGGATCCAGCGTAGCGTCTCCCTTGCGCGCACTTTTTCCGCGGGGTGATTGCCGCGCAAAGCGAGCACGTCGGCCACCAGTCGCGACTTGTTCGCGCCGCAGGCCTGGTATACGACTTCGCGCGCGACCGCGAAGGCGCTGAAGGTCAAGGTCAGTCGTCGCTCGACGGGACTGGTCGGCGGAGCCATGGCGGCGATCACCCAACGCGCCGGCGGAATGGCGTCGATGCGTCCTGGGAACAGCGAGGCGGTGTGGCCGTCGTCGCCTAGGCCCAGCATCACGAAGTCCAGTCCTTCGGGCGCATGCACGCGCAGTTCGCGCTCGTAGCTTCGAGCTGCGGCGTCGTCGTTCAGATCGACGGGCATAGGATGCAGGACTTCTGCGGGCAGATTCAGTCCCGCGAGCCACGTGCTGCGCACGACGCCGTAGTTCGAGCGCGGATCGTCATAGGGGACCAGGCGTTCGTCGCCGACGAAAAAGTGCACCTTCCTCCAGTCGACGTCGCGGCCGTGCTCGG
>JANMRV010000853.1:0-3293 GCA_031388685.1 Planctomycetota bacterium | reverse complement strand
CGAGCGGCAGGAGCGCGAGTGCGATGCTGGTCCACAATGAAGCGGGAGTGATACCCATGCGCACGATCCTATCGGGCTGAACGGCGGCCGTTGGATGTCCGTCGAATTTCCGGTCGAAGGCTCGGCCGATTTCTTGCGCAGGTCGCACCGCGTTGTCGCGCGAGACGATCAGCGGTACAAGCTCTGCGTGAGAAAGGCATGCTGACGCAGCCCGGCCCAGCGCCTGCCCGCGCGCGCATCGATTCGATCGATTGGCTGCGCGGCATGGTCATGATCGTGATGCTGCTCGACCACGCGCGCGATTTCCTGCACCGCGGTGGAATGGGCATCGATCCACTCGATCCGGCGAATACGACGGTTGCGTTGTACCTGACCCGCTGGGTCACGCACCTTTGCGCGCCGACGTTCGTTTTCCTGGCCGGCCTTTCCGCGCAGCTGCAATTGCAGCGCGGGATGACGCCGCGCGATCTGTCGCGATTCCTGCTGACGCGCGGCCTTTTCCTGGTCGCGGTGGAAATTTTCGTGCTGCGGCCGTTGATGTTCTTCGATCTCGACTTCTCGTCGACCTTCGCGCTCCTGCAAGTCATCTGGGCGCTGGGCTGTTCGATGATCGTGCTTGCCGCGCTCGTGCGCACGCCGCTGTGGTTCGTCGCCCTGTTCGGTGCGGCGCAGGTATTGCTGCACAATAGTCTCGACTCGATTCAGTTCGAGTCGCCGGCGCGCACCCTGGGCGCAGGCTTATGGGTTTTGCTCCATCAGCAGACCGAAATTCAGCTCGGCGAACACGGCCCCGTGGTGTGGGTCATGTATCCGTTGATCCCGTGGGTCGGTGTGATGGCGCTGGGCTTTGTCGCAGGAACCGTCTTCGCGTTCGACGCGGCGCGTCGACGCCGCGTGCTCCTGTCGATCGGCGGCGCGCTGATCGCAGGGTTTTTCGCGCTGCGCTGGAGCAACCTGTACGGCGACCTGCATCCGTGGAAGACGCCCGTCGGAATCGACGGCGAGGCGCTCGCGCCTTGGCGCAGCGCGCTTTCGTTCTTCAACGTCGAAAAGTACCCGCCTTCGCTTTTGTACCTGGCCGCAACGCTCGGGATTTCGCTGCTGCTGCTCGCCGCGCTCGATGGCCGCTCGTTCGGGAGGCTGTCGAAGCCGGTGCTCACCTTCGGCCGCGTGCCGCTTTTCTTCTACGTCTTGCAGTGGCCGCTGCTCGCGGGTCTGGGCTGGATCATGCCCTGGATTTACGGTTTGTTCGCGCCGCAAGATTCCGGCTTCGGACTTCCTGGCGTGTATCTCGGCTGGGCCATCGGACTCTGCCTGCTTTATCCACTCTGCGCCGCGTTCGCAGCGCTCAAGCGCCGCAACAAGTCGGTGTGGTTGAGCTACTTGTGATTCATGTGAGATAGACTGGATTCGACATGCGCAGTACGACCAGGCTCCTGATCTTCGTCGCCGGTTTCTGCGCTTGTTTCATGGCTGTGTGGCTATCGAGCGATTTCACGGCTCAGCTCGCACCGGTATCGATGGAACTCACCCGCGACGAAGCGACGACGGACACTGAGCGCCAAGTGGTCGAGGGAATTCCAGAGCCGGCGACGATCCAGACCGCGGGTCGCACGTCGCCCGACGGAGTTTCGACCGCGGCCGAGCTCGAGGGCGGGCCACATTGGAGCCTGTTCGTGATCGACGACGCGACACGCGAGCCCGTCGCTGGCGCGAGCGTGCACTTCTTCTCTCCGCGGCGCATCGCGCAAGTGCTCCTGATCGACGATCCGAGCGTGTTTTTCGCGCCTGCGGAGTTCTACGAGCGCTACGGCCTGCAGCGCACGACGAATGAACTGGGGATGACCGAGATTCCACAGGCCAATGGTCCGTTCTGGGTCGTCGCGATGACGCCGTCGCGCTTCGGCGGCGCGACCTTGGATCCGACGAAGGCGACATATGGGCAATTCGAACTTGCACTGCAGCCATCGGAGTTCCTCGAAGCACGCGTGCTCTCCGCGAGCGATCGCAAGCCGCTCGGCGGTGTGGCGGTCGCCTTGCGTGACGAGGGCCTGATGGGTTTTCCGATCGGCGCGAAGAGCGACGCGCAAGGGCTCGCGCGCCTTGGCCCCTTTTCCACGCGCACGAGCGACGAGCCCGCGCGCTTCGTGACCGTGCACGGCGTCTTCAGCAAACCGGTCGAAGCCTGGGCGCGCGCGGGTTCCGCGCCGATGGCGGAATTGCTGGTGCCGGACTCCGAGCGTCTCTTGGTGCGCATCGTCGATTCAACGGGCAAGATCTGTGCGATCGACGGTGAACTTGGCCTCGACTGGGACGGGCGACCGAAGAACATGGCGCAGTGGGTCAAGCTGCCGATCCGCGCGGGGACGGTGGCGATTCCGCGCGTCGAATTGGGCTTGACACTCTCGCTGCGAGCCGAACTGTATGGAGCGGGCCCACTGCCGACGGTCGAGTTCACGATGCCCAACGCCGCGCACGATCAACGCTTCGACCTTGCGCTCGATTCGAGGATCTCGATCGTGCGCGTCAGGCTGATCGGGGCCGACCAGCAGCCTATTGGCCTGGCGAGTTGGTCGGTGGACGTTTCGGGCACTTGCAATCCGACCCGCGGACTCGGCGGCCAATACAAGGGCGTGCTGCGCGGGAGCGAGTCGATCACGTTCGCGCTCGGCCCGTTGCCTGAGGATCAGTGCGAAGTGCGCTTCGGCGCACGGGTGCATTCAGCAGCCGGCGCGGACGCGGGCGGCTTGTTCCGGGCTTCCGTCCATCGCGGGATGAATGAGCTTGAAGCCTGGGCTCTCGAGCCTGCTTCCGTGTTGTGCACTGGACAGGTGATCGGCCACGAGGGATACGGGCTCCCGTATCGCGCGGTCGAAGTTGATACGTTGCCGCGCTCCAGTATCGTGACGGTTCTGGCCTTGAGCGCGAGTTCCGACATCAACGGGCGCTTCGTTGTTCAGGGCTGGGCAGACGCCAAGGATATCACGCTTTTGATGCGAGAACTCAACGGAGGCTTCGTGAGAGCCCAAGCCACGCTGGGGCAGACAGACGTCACGATCGTCGTGGATAAGTGAGGATTCGACGCGGTACGCGGCGACGTCCATTTCCTGGACGCCGCGTGCCTGGAGGGTGCTCAAATTGCCTGATTCCTCGCACTAGAGCCCGTGGAGTGCCGCGAACTAGGGCTTACGGTCCTGGCACACGTGTTGCTTTCGGCACCCATACGGTCCCTATCATCGTCGCCTCAGCGCCCCATCGAGCCACCTCCATGTCGTTCAAGCCCATCACTCACG
>JANMRV010000825.1:0-5518 GCA_031388685.1 Planctomycetota bacterium | reverse complement strand
CCGGGAAAATGCTCGAATCGTATTTGATGCCAAGCTCGCCCAAAATATCCAGAGCCCATAACGATTCTTTTGTGATCGAAAAGAATGGCGCGCGGTGGCCTAGCACCTTTTTTCCCGTAAGATCTTCGAGAAAGCCGATTGCGCGCGTCAACTCCTTCTTGAAAAGTTCTGGCTCCTGCTTATAGATCAACGTATGCGAAAACCCGTGCGTCCCGATCTCATGCCCTTCGGCCTCGATGCGTTTTACTATTTCGGGGTTACTTGATCGCATTGCCGATCAGGTTGGTCAGCACCTGGCGCAGACGCAGCGCATCGCCCTCCACGGAGACAGGCAGGTCCGGCGAGGCCTCCAGGGAGAGCTTCAGGTTTCGTTTGCGCGCGCTGGCGGACAGCACCTCGGTCACCGAGTAGAGCAACTCGCGGAGAAGGAACGGCTCGCGACGGATGACGAACTTGCCGGCTTCCACCTTGGACAGGTCGAGGATGCCGTCGATCAGTTCGAGCAACGCATGGCCGGCGGTGCGGAAGAGGCGCACGTAGCCGCTCTGCTCGAGCGTCAGGCTCGTCTCGGTAAGCAAGTCGGCCATCCCGAGGATCGCGTTCATCGGCGTGCGGATCTCGTGGCTCATGTTGGCCAGGAATTCCGACTTGGCGGCGTTGGCCGAATCGGCCTGGCGGCGGGCGCGGTCGAGTTCCCGGCAATTGCGCCTCAACTCGAGTTGCGTGACGACCTGTCTCGAAAGCACGCTCAGCAGCTCGCGCTGAACCGGATCGAGTTCGCGAGGCTTCTGGTCGATTACGCACAGCGTCCCCAGGGCTCGGCCACCCGGCGTGACGAGCGGCGCACCCGCGTAGAAGCGCACGTGCGGCGCGCCGGTGACCAGGGGATTGTCGTGGAAGCGCTCGTCCAACGAGGAGTCTGGGACGATCAGCACGTCCTTGGGCCGCAGGATGGCGTGCGCGCAGAAAGCCATGTTGCGCGGCGTCTCGTCGGCTTCCAGACCGACCCTGGACTTGAACCACTGTCGATCGGCGTCGACGAGACTGATCAGCGCGATCGGAGTGCCGCAAACGCGCGAGGCGATCCTCGTGAGGTCGTCGAATGCCTCCTCCGACGGCGTGTCGAGCACGTCGTAGGTGCGCAACGCCGCTAGGCGCTCGGCTTCGTCAACGGGCTGCTGGGGTTCGATCACGTGGAAGGCGCTGAGGTGCTCGACAACCGAGATTCGGCGCACGAACGCGGGCGCCGGGATGGGGTGTCGCGCCTATCGGCCTCGCAGACGTCGACCCTTGAAGGAGTTCCAGCGTCGCTGGCCACGGACCCAGGGCGACTGCGCGTGCGGTGCCCGCCGGCGGCGTCCCGGGCCCGGAAGGGCCACCGCGGAGGGCGGCCCGGAGGCTCGCCTCGGGCAGGACAGTAGGATCTTCGCGGGTCCCCAATCAATGTCCTGCCGCTCTCCTCGCGCGAAGCTCCGTCCATGCCAGGGGCGGGGCCATCCGATGCTCCGAGCGCGCGGGCGAAGGGCGCGGTCCGGCGGGGCTCAAGAGCCCGGCGACGATGGTCGAAACACCCAAACGATACGGACGCTGCGAGGAGCCTATGCGGGGAGGGCGGGGGGGTCCCTGCTCGTCATGCTGATCGTGCTCGCCGCCATGGCGGTCGTCGCGGGTCTCGCGATCCCGGCGTACTTCGGCAAGCACGGGATCACGCTGGACAACGGGGCGCGCTTGCTCGCGCGCGACTTGCGCGTGGCACAGAACATGGCGAGCTTCGAAGGACAGCCGTGCACGTTCGTGTTAGGAAAGCTGCGCTCTATCCAGTTGAGCTACGGGGGCGTGGGCGGACCATCCTAGTGAAGGACGTTTGGATTGAAAGTCACCGACCCAGGATCATCGTCGCCGTCTTGCCCGAGAACGTCAGCCGGGCTCGGCCAAGTTGCAGCGGCTCGTGTTCGAGCGGCTGGCGCAGGGCGAGTTCGATGGCCGTGACGCCACCCGGCTTGTCCGCAGGCTTCAGGACCATGCGAAATTGCGGGCCGCGGATCACACGAACGGACTTTTCGTCCTGAATCTCGTGCCGCGCCGTCTTGCAGAGCGCGGTCAATCGTTCGCGCTGCGCCTCGCTCAATCGCAGTTCGACCTGCTGCACGTCCGCGAACGGCGCAGCAGCGTGCAACTCAGAACGCTTCAACGACGCCGCGTACCGTGCGAGGACATCCGTGCGCGAGATGCCACCGTCCACAGGCGCAAGATCGGCGTGCCAACGCTTCAGGAACTGCTCGTTGTACTCCATCGCGAACACGCTGAGCGGCGAAGGCGGCATGCTGACGCCAAAAATTCGAAACCATGGCAACAGCTCGCCGCCGAGTTCGCGCGTGATCGGACCGCCTTGCGTCTCCATGCCGTCGGCAGCGAGTCGCTTCGCGAACAGGTCGAGCGCGCCGAAACCTTCCAGTCCAAGTCCGATGCCGCAGTCGCCTTCGACAAAGCCCGCCGCGGCTTCCGGCGGCAGGAATTCGAAGTAGGTGCGCGTGCCGTAGAAGTACAGACCCGAATACGAGGCGTCCGCGCGCTTCGTCGCACGCTCTTCGCTGACGGCAAAAGTCTCGCGCAGGAAACCGGAATGCGCGATGGCGTCGTAGGTCTCGCGATCGACGACCGCATAGACGTGATTCAGGAATACCGGCGCCGGCCGGACGGCGTGCCAGGCGTCGCCGATCGCGTGCAACTCTTTCCAGATCGGCGCGTCCGCTGACTTGGGCGAGGCGAGGCCGAGCACTTCCGTCGTGCGCGGTGTGCAGTGGACGCTGAACTCCAATTCGAGCGCGAGCTCGCGACCATCCGTGAAGGCATCGAACGTGCGCACGCTCGCTTTGAAGTTCGCGCCGTCGCGCCGCACACTCGCGTGGGTCGGTCGATCTTCGAGCGGCAGCTTGCGTCCCTCCGCGACAGCCCGGTAGAGACCTTCGTAGTAGCCCTCGGGAAAGTGCGCGAGTTGCACCTCCCCCAGCTAGACGTCACCTTCGAGCCGCAAGCCGAGCGCGTAGGAAAAATACGAGCTGGAGTTCAGCTCGAACATTCCGTGTGCGAAGCTCAGGTCCTCGAAACCGCGGAACTCCAATTCGGGCGCGAAGGAAAGGGGAAAATCGATCCGTTCGTGGCGCCAGCCCTCGGGCACCAGGACCAACGGCGGATCCTGGGGCGGAACGGCGGTCGCGCATGTCAGGAATAGGTGAAGTAGAATCATCGGGAGCGGCATTGTGACGCATTCGTTCAGCAGCCTGATAGGCCTCCGCCCTCGGTCACACGGGGGCAATCCCCGCCCCCACCCGCGGCTGTCGGGGTCGGGGCCGAAGGCGGCTCAAGAGGCCCACGGCAAAGGTCGAAACACCCAGTCCATGCGACTCTTGCGAGCAGCCCCTGCGGGGAGAGCCGGGGTCTCCCTGCTGGTCATGTTGATCGTGCTCGCGGTCATGGCGATCGTCGCGGGTGTCGCGATCCCGGCCTACTTCGGCCGGCATGGGATCACGCTCGACAACGCGGCGCGCCTGCTTGCGCGCGACCTGCGCGTGGCGCAGAACATGGCCGGCTTCGAAGGCCAGCCGTGCACGTTCGAGTTCCTCGATGAGGGCAGAGGTTGGCGCGTCCTCGACGAGGATGGCGCGTTGCTCGAACGGCCCGATCAGAAGGGAGCCTTCGAGCGCGACTTCACCAGCGACGGAGTGTTCGAAGGCGTCAAGCTCGCGCACATCGACTTCGGCGGGCAGCACTTCTTGAGCTTCGACAAGGCCGGCCGCGCGCTTCCCGGCGGTTCGTTGCAGGTGACCTTCGACGGACAGATCTGCGTCGTGCGCGTCTTCGCATTGAGCGGACGCGTGATCCTCAACGGATTGGCTGAGGAGTACTTCGACGTCGGGCGCTAGGTGCCTGGCTCTTTCATCGATTCGTACTCGAATCGTTGAAAGTGCCTGGCACCGTACTGGAACGCCCTGCGACCGACGTTCCACCCAGTAGGGTGCCTGGCACCAAAAAAACCGGAGTCGTCTCCGAAGAGACGACTCCGCGCGGGTCACACCGGCTTGCGCCAGCGGACGGCCATCGTCAGGTGGCAGAACCTTACGACGGCGGCCCCAACAGTCTTTTGGCAGGGACGGCTGCCGGGGCGCCTCGATCCGAAGACCGAGGCCTGGAGCGCCTTTCAGCGCTCAGAATCGAGGAGGCAGAGCCTCGATCCATGGGCGTCACTCTAGCTGGAGTCCGCTACCTGTAAAGGGGGCGAAAATCTTCGCCCGTGCGGTGCCTGGCACCCTACCGGCGGACGATCAATAACGCGGGATGGTCGGATCGACCTGCTCGCTCCAAGCCAGGATGCCGCCGCGCATCGAGTGGACGCGCGTGAAGCCGTGCCCGATGAAGTAGCTGGCGACGTCCAGGCTGCGCACGCCGGAACGGCAGGAGAACACGATCCGGCGGTCCTTGGGCAGGCCCATGTACTTGCCCGGATCGGCGAAATCCAGGGGCTCGGCCTGGGCGATGCGGGCGATCTCCAGCTCCGCGGGCGTGCGCACATCTATGAAGGAGAAGTCCTCACCGGCGTCGAGCCAGCCCTTGACCGTGCTCGGCTCGACTTCGACCTTCGTATCGAGGTCCTGGGCGCGCTGAATGGTCTCGATCACCTCGTTGATGTCGAGGATGTTCCGCTCCTTGCAGACCTGAGCCAGGGTGTCCGTGGGCTGGAAGCCGCAGGAGGAACAGCCACCGACGTGGTAGCGCTGGAAAAGAGCGCGCTGGGCGGCCGGCGCGACCTCCAGGATCTGCTCCATGGTCATGTCGGGGGTGATGCGGGGTGCGGTGGTCGTCATGGTCGGATGGTCAGGGTTCGAAGGGTCGGCGGATGAGTCTACCGGACACGGAAGAGTTGGGGAAGCTGGCCACTTCGCCGTCGGCTCCCGTAGGCTCTCCGCCCCAAGAATGCGCGCCCATGGCGCGCCAGAGCGAAAAAGAGAGCCCAAGCATGGCACAAGAAACGATCACTCCCAGGGTCAAGGACTACGCGCAGTGGTTCCAGGACGTCATCGCCGCGGCCGAACTCGCCGAAGCGGCGTTGGTCGTCAAGGGCTGCATGGTCATCCGCCCGCACGGCTACGCGGTCTGGGAGAAGATGCAGGCGGACCTCGATCGGCGCTTCAAGGCGACCGGCCACCAGAACGCGTACTTCCCGCTGCTGATTCCCCTCTCGTTCCTGGCCAAGGAAGCGCAGCACGTCGAGGGATTCGCGAAGGAATGCGCTGTGGTGACGCATCACCGGCTGGAGTCGGATGGCGCCGGTGGCCTGAGACCCGCGCCTGCGTCGCATCTCACCGAGCCCCTCGTCATCCGGCCCACATCCGAGACCATCATCGGCGCGACGTACGCGAAGTGGGTGCAGTCGTATCGAGATCTGCCGATCCTCATCAACCAGTGGGCCAACGTGGTGCGCTGGGAGATGCGGCCCCGCGTGTTTCTCCGCACGGCCGAG
>JANMRV010000896.1:0-5468 GCA_031388685.1 Planctomycetota bacterium | reverse complement strand
GGTGGATTACCGGGCACCGTTAGACTGCCGGCGTGACAAGCGATCCGGCGACACGGGCGGCGCATGCGGGTTCGCCGCGCGGGATCGGTGCGCCTAGCGCGACGGCCATTCAACTCGGCTCGTTCAATCTTTCGGCGGGCGATCCGAGCGGATTGCCGTATGCCTATGGGCGGGCTGGAAATCCGACTTGGGAAGCGCTCGAAGCCGCGCTCGGCGAGCTGGAATCCGCGCGCGCGACGACCTTTGCTTCGGGACTGGCGGCTTCATTCGCGCTCTTGATGGCGCTGGCGAAGACGCATCGAAGATTGGTGCTTGCGAACGACTGCTACTACGGAACGCGCAAACAGGCCGAGATGCTCGGCGCGTACGGCATTGAACTCGTACTGACCGACCACGCGGATTTCGCGGCAGTCGAACGCGAACTGGCCCGCGGCCCTTCCATCTTGTGGAGCGAATCCCCCACCAATCCGCGCCTTTGCATCCATGACCTGCGCCGTCTCGGCGCAATCGCGAAACGGCACGCTTCGCCGTTCGTGGTCGACAACACCACGGCAACCGCCGCGCTGCAGCGGCCGCTCGACCTTGGCGCCGACGCGGTGATCACTTCGTTGACCAAAGCCGCGTCGGGCCATTCGGACGTGTTGCTCGGCAGCGTGACGACGCGCGACGAAGCTCTGCACACGAGCGTGCGCGACTGGCGCTACAACGCCGGCGCGATTCCCGGTCCGTTCGAAGCCTGGCTCGTGCTGCGCGGCCTGAAGACGCTGCCGCTGCGCATCGAGAGACAATCGAGCAACGCCCTGGCGCTGGCCGGCCTGCTCGCGAAACACCCCAAGGTCGCGGTGGTGCATCACCCCTCGCTCGGTGCGCGCGAACTGGCCGAGAGCCAGATGAGCGGCGGCTTCGGTCCGCTGGTCTCCTTCGAAGTTCGCGGAGGTGCCGCCGCCGCCGATCGAGTCGTCGCCGCCGCGCGCGTGATCCGTCCTGGCACAAGCTTCGGCGGCGTCGAATCGTCCTGGGAACGCCGCGCGCGCTGGGCCGGCGAAACTGCGCCGCCCGGTCTGATCCGGCTCTCGGCGGGCATCGAGTCCCTGCGCGATCTCGAGGCCGATCTGCGCGCTGCGCTCGAGGCGGACTAGAAGAACGCCTGCCGCCGGCTCGGGAGCCGACGGCAGGCGCGAACGAACTCGCGAGCCCCTGGCTTCTACGGGCGCGTGATCGAAACGGTCTGCTTGTAGGTGCCTTCGCGGGTCGAGCGGATGCGCATCGTGCCGCCGTCGCGGCCTTCGCGCTCGGTGTCGGTCTCCTGGCTCAGGCTGCCTTCGACTTCGAACGCGACCGGGCGTTTGTCGGCGGTCGAGTAGTAGAGCTTGCCTTCGAGTTCGACCTTGTAGGTCGTGCCGAACAGAGCGGACTCGCGCTCCAGGCCGAGCGCCTGACCGCGGCGCGGGCCGCCTTCGGGCCGTTGCATTTCGGGCATGTCGCCATTGGCCTTCAGCTCGATCGTGATCACGCGGCAAGCCACGCCGTCCTTTTCGACCTTCTCATCGGTCAGGGTCGCCTTGGCCTCCCACTCCGCGAGGTCGAGCACGCGACCGTCGCCGCCGCCCATGCCGCCGAATCCACCGCGGCCGCCGCCACCGCCGCCGCGCTGACCACCCTCACCACCTTCGGTCGGCGCCGGGCGCGGGAAGAGCGCCTTCTCCATGTCGAGCATCAGCGCGCGCTTGACGGCTTCCTTGCTCGGCTCCCAGCTCGCGCCGTCGGCCACTTCGCCCTCGGGCAGCAGTGCGTCGAGCGCCAGTTCCATTCGGTGGCCTTCGAGCACCGCATCGTCGGCGGGCGCGCTGCCGTCGGTGACCTTGGCGGTCACGTCGCCGTTTTCACCGCGCTCGAGGGTCAGGGTCACACCCGCCAGCGGCGGTTCGAGATCACGGGTAGTCTCTTCCTCGCCGCGCGTCGTCGTGCTCGATCCGCTGAGCGTCTCGAAGGCGCGCGTGAGCTTGGTCGGCTTGCCGTCCTTCGCCGCTACGACCATGTCGACGAACACGGCCTTGCGGGCCTGACTCGAGGCGCCGCCGCCCGTCATGCCGCGGCCTTCGACGGGCTCGCCGTCGCGCTCCATGGACATCGCCGTGGTCTTCATGGCGAGCGCGCTCTCGAACTCGACCTTGAAGCCCTTCTCGGCAGAGTAGTCGGTCGTGAACTGGGTACCCACGGCCAGGAGCGTGGCGCAGGCGAGGAGGATGGGCTTGAGCATGGTGGTTCTTTTGGAGGTGAGACGGCCGGGGCTGGACTGCAGGAGCTTAGACAAGAACACTTGAGCCTGGATGGAGTTCCGGATCATCGAGCACGGCCTGGTCGATTCGACCTCGGAACGCGCATTCGCAGCCCTTTCCGAGGGCTCCGCCCGGCATGGAGACGTGCACGTCGCCCACGGGCAGACACTGGGCCGCGGTCGGCGCGGAACCCTTTGGATCAGCGAACCGGGCGCCGGCCTGTACGCGAGCGTGGTCCTGCGGCCTTCTAAGCTGCTCTCGCCAGCGGGTCTGACCATGGGGGCGGGCCTGGCCTTGCGCGCGACCTTGCTGGAACTCGGGCTTGGGCGCGCAGAGCTCAAATGGCCGAACGACCTGCTGGTGGATGGAGCCAAACTCTGCGGAATCCTGACCGAGACCCGCGGGCTCGATCCAGCGGGATTGAGCTTCGTGCTGGGAGTTGGCGTCAATGTTCAGCAGCGCCGTTTTCCGCCAGAGCTTTTGCGCGAGCGCGCCGTGACCAGCCTGATCCTGTGCGGCCTGAACACGACGCCGCGCGACGTGCTCGCTCGCCTGTTGCCGCAGCTGGCGCGCGAACTCGAACGCGTGGAGCACGATCCCGAGGCGATCGCGCAGGACTATTTCAGCGCCACGGGCCTGGCCAATCGGCGCGTGCGCGTCCTGGCCGGGGAAAGCGACTTCGAAGGCCTCTGGATCGAAATCGACCTCGCGCGCGGCCTTGGAATCGTGCTGCCCGACGGCAGCTTGAGACGCGTGCGGCTCGAGCACGTGCGCGCGCTGACCGCCATCGAATCCTGAAGCGCCACCGGTGCCTGGCACCGTATCCGCGCGCGGCGGATACACTCTTCGCCCCCAACTGGGACCAGACCATGACCAGAGCTGACGGAAGAGCCGCGCACGAACTGCGCACGATCGAGTTCCAGAGGCGCTTCACGGCCACAGCGCCGGGCTCGGTTTTGGCGAAGTGCGGGAACACCCAGGTGCTGTGCACCGCCATGTACACCGAGGGCGTGCCTACCTTTCTGCAGGGCAAGGGCCAGGGCTGGCTGACCGCCGAGTACGCGATGCTGCCGTCGTCGACGCCGCAGCGGAAGGCGCGCGACAAGAACGGCAAGGTCGACGGTCGCGGTATCGAGATCCAACGCCTGATCGGACGGGCTCTGCGCGCCGTCGTCGACTTGAAGAAATTGACCGAGCGCACGGTCTGGATCGATTGCGACGTGATCCAAGCCGATGGCGGCACGCGCACGACGGCGATCAGCGGCGCTTACGTCGCGATGCACGATCTTTTCAAGCACATGGAACAGAAGCGCGTGCTGCGCGGCTGGCCGCTGATCACGGAACTTGCGGCCGTCTCCGTCGGAGTCGTCGGCGGCGAGACGCTCTGCGATCTGTGCTATTCCGAAGACAGCGCGGCACAGACCGACATGAACTTGGTGATGACCGGCGACGGACGCTTCATCGAGGTGCAGGGCTCGGCCGAGGGCGCGCCGTTCTCGCGGGCCGAGTTGGATCAGATGCTCTCACTGGGCGAGGGCGCGATTCGCCAGGTGTTCGATCTGCAGAAGCGCGCGCTCGCCACGCCGTGAAGCAGCGGCTGCTGCTGGCCAGCGACAATCCCAAGAAGCGCGCCGAGTTGATCGCGCTGCTGGAGGGCCGCAATGTCGAGTTGCTGACGCCGCGCGACATCGGCGGGCTGCCGGCCGTGGACGAGGACGCGCCAACTTTTGCCGGCAACGCCGCCAAGAAGGCGCGCTCGGCGGCGCTCGCGAGCAATTTGTGGTGCCTGGCGGACGACTCGGGACTGGAAGTCAAAGCCCTGGGCGGCGCCCCCGGGGTGAACAGCGCGCGCTTTGCCGGCGTCCACGGAGACGACGCGGGGAACAATGCCCGCCTTCTGGAGGAGCTGCGGCAGTTCAAGCCGGAGGAACGCGGCGCGCGCTTCGTCTGCTCGCTCGCTCTCGCTCGCCCCGACGGCGAGATCGCGCTGGCAGTCGAGGGCACGGCTTCCGGCCGGATCCTGGAGGCGGCCCGCGGGACACGCGACTTCGGCTACGACCCCCTTTTCCTCTTCACGGAGCCGGGCTTCCCACAGACCGGCCGCGGCTTCGCCGAGTTGGAACCTGGCGAAAAGGCGCGCGTTTCCCACCGCGGCCGCGCCATGCGCATGCTGCTCGAACGCTGGCCCGCGGAGCTGACCGGCCGCTGAGCAGGCCGACAGCGCAGTCCATGGAGCGGCGCGCGATCCGCGCTCGCTTTCGTGTATCCTGCGGGATTCCTGCCCAGCCGCCGGAAAGGACATCTTGGACACCGCCCACATCCGCAACTTCTGCATCATCGCGCACATCGACCATGGCAAGTCGACGCTCGCCGACCGGATGCTCGAGATCACCGGCGCCGTCGACAAGCGCGACATGCGCGCTCAGCTGCTCGACTCCATGGACCTGGAGCGCGAGCGCGGGATCACGATCAAGGCCAGCGCCGTCACGATCTACCACAAGGTCCTGGGTGTCGAGTACGAGCTCAACCTGATCGACACGCCTGGCCACGTCGACTTCAACTACGAGGTCCAGAAGGCGCTGCAGGCCTGCGAAGGCGCGGTGCTGCTGGTCGACGCGTCCCAGGGCGTCGAGGCCCAGACCGTGGCCAACGCCTACCTCGCGGTCGAGGGCAACCTGGAAGTGCTGCCGGCGATCAACAAGATCGACCTGCCCCACGCACAGCCCGAGGTCGTCTGCGAGGAGATCGAGAATTCGATCGGCATCGAGGCTTCCGATGCCTGCCGCGTCTCGGCCAAGACCGGCCTGGGCGTGAGCGAGTTGCTCGATCGCATCGTGTTGAAAATCCCCGCGCCCAAGGGCGACCCCGAAGGCGCGCTGCGCTGTCTGATCTTCGATGCGGTCTACGACGAGTACCGCGGGATCGTGGTCTACCTGCGCGTCGTAGACGGCACGATTCGCGAGAAGGACCAGATCCACATGCTCGGCACCGACAAGGTGTACGAAGCGATCGACATCGGCCGTTTCACGCCGACGATGAAGCGCAGCGGGGCCCTCGGGCCCGGCGAGGTCGGTTACTTCATCTCGAACATCAAGCAGCTCGGCGACGTGCGCATCGGCGACACGATGACGCGCTACAAGGGCCCGAAGGTGGCCATGCTGCCGGGCTACAGCCCGCCGTTGCACATGG
>JANMRV010000817.1:0-6395 GCA_031388685.1 Planctomycetota bacterium | reverse complement strand
GCCGGTGCGCAGAAAGGTGATCTTCTCCGCCGGCAGCCCCCAGGCGATGAATTGTTCGCGCAAGAATCGGCTGGGCGAGAGAAATCGCTCGACGAGCGGCACCAGCCTTTCCCGGAAATCGCGGTCGCGCTCGCCAACCTGCGCGGCAAGCTGCGTGGCGCGCGCCTGGCGCTCGTCTTCCGGACGGCCCTGGTCCCCGCCGGAGCCATGCGATTGCAGCATCCGCGAGACCTTGACCGCAGCCTTGCCCAGGTCGACGCCCGTGGCACTGCGCAGACCGGCGATCGCCTTGCCCGCGCGGCGCTCCAGCGAGTTCTGACCGTATTTGAAACTCGTCAGGCACTCGCCGCAGCGCGCGAAGTCGATCGTGTGGCAGATCGACGTGTCGGCGTGCACGCGCTGGCCGAAACGCGCGCACTGGAGCCAATAGTCGTGCAAGGTGAAGACGACCGGAATGCCGCGCCGGTGCGCAGCCTCCACGCAGCCCAGCGAGAGGTACATCATGTGCTGCACGTGCAGCACGTCGGGTGCGAAGCTGTCGAGGACCGCGGAAAAGCGCTGATCGATGCGCGGCTCGTCCCAGGTCTGGCGGAAATCCTCGTAGTGCAGGTTGTTGATCAACTCGTGCACCACAATCCCTTGATGCGTGCGCTCGCGTATCGACAGGTGCTCGGCCGAGATCTCCTTCTCGGTCGTGAACACGTGCACCACGTGCCCGCGCGCGCCGAGTTTCTTGGCCAGCTGGGCCGTGTAAACCTCCGTGCCCGCGGTGTGGGCCGGGAGGTAGTTGTGGCTGACCAGCAGGATCCGCATCGGTGGGACCGCGAGTCTAGCGCGATCAGTCGCCCTGCGGCGCGCGCCAATCCTTCCAGGCTTGCTCGCGCGCGCGCGCCCCGTCGGACCAGCCCTTCTTCCAACGTTCGAAGTTTGCGTACTTGGCGAGCAGCGGTTTCTTGAGCCCCAGCTCCTTGGCCTTGGATTGCCACTCGCCCATGCGCTCGCCGAGTTCTGCGGGGAACCCCTCGAAGAGGAATGCCTCGGGCAGGCCCTCGACGATGGCCGCGTAGATCTCCGCGGGCGACTTCGTGGAATACCAGGCCTGCAGAATCTTGCCGGCGGCCTGGACATGACGTTTCGCCAGCGCGTCGTAGTCGAGCTTCTTCGCCAGCTCCTCCATGGCCAAGAGTCCGCGCAGATCCTCGCGGGCGGGCACGAGGTTTCCGAGCCAGTCCTCGCCGTCGAGCGCGAGCTTCTTCGGCAATGACTTCGCCAAGGCCAAAACCTGCTCGCGAGCGTGATCTTCGACCTGATCGGCGAACTTCTTCGCCTTCGAGCGCTGCGGCCCGGTCGCAGGGAGCAATTCGCGCTTGGTTCCCTGCTCGAATCTGCGCAGCACTTCGCGCGCGCCGCTGAAAGGCACGGCCGTCGGATAGCCTTCCTGCGGCGACAGTTTTGGCGTCAGTAGGCGCACGGCCAGTTCCAGCGCGCGCGCCGGATCCTGCGTGGTCATCGCCTCGCACCAGTCGAGTTCTTCGCTCGCGCGCACGTCGTTGGGCCAGTGGTTGTAGTAGGCGATGCGGCGCAGGTGCACGAGGTCGAGGCCGATCTTCCAGGCTTCGTCGCGCGCGCCGACGCTCTGGCCGAAGGGCACGACCGGATCGTGGGTGCCGTGCAGGAAACTGATCGCGACGTCATACAGGCCCTTGTCGAACTTCGTCTGGGTCCAGACACCGGAGGCATGGGCGACCACTCCCGCCACGTCCTTGGGCCGCAGGCCGGCGTAGTAGGTCGCGAAGAACGAGCCCTGACTGTGGCCATAGAGGAACACGCGATCGACGGCGAAGCCCGCGCGCCATTCCTCAAGGCAATCGTGGATCGCCTCGACGTCCTTGGCGGAATCCATGAACAGGCGCGTTTCGCCATTGGGGGTCGGTCCGTCGACCGAGATCACCACGTCATCGGGGCGAAAGCGGCCGGCTGCGTTGTTCGCCGGTCCCCAGCGATAATCGAGTCCGGTTCCGTGCAGGATCAGGGTCAGATTGCGCTTCTTCGCCGGGTCATATCCCTTCGGCAGCCACCAGATGAAACGCAGGCCGTTCTTGGTCGTCGACTGGAATGCGCTCAGCGCTTCCGCCTTGGCGTCGGGCGCGCGCTGCGGCACGTCGAGTCCAGCTGCAGGCAGGGCAAGGGCAAGCATCGCAATCAGTATCGTTGCCAGCATGGAGTCAAGCCGAACAGGGTGATGCATGTGATACGGGCGCGAAACGCTCTGGACGGTTGACCCGGGAACCTCAAAGAGATCAGCGAGCATGCAGGCCGGTGGGTCTCGTCCAGCGCTACCGTGTGAACCTCGCGAGAAAGCCATCGTCTAGCGTCGACAGTTGACACTGGAAGCCCGTTGTGGTCCCTGTGAGGAAGAAGAAGATGCGGTGTCTCCTGAAATGATTGCCTCAGGGCAGTACGACGAATTGGACCGCGTCCGTCAGAGCAGAATTGAAAGGTGGCTGGAAGCCCGGATCGCGGCCCCACCATTGGGAATCGACGCGCGTGCCGGGTTGGCGCAGCGCCGGATCGGGTGAGCCCCCGAGCAGGCCGCTGGAAAACGCGTTGACGTCCAGGCTCCAGCGGCCGCTGCAATCGTGCGTACCGACGGGAGATCCTCCCGAATTGGTCTGCAGCATGCGCCGCACGGGTGGCTGCACGCACAGGAAGCCGCCCTGAAATGGAATCGCAGCTGGTCCGACGAAGCTGTAAAGCAGGAGTCCTACCGTCTGATTGCGGATGTTTTCGCCGCGCACGATAAATCCCGTGGGCGTAGCTGAGCCAGGGAATCCGCTCGTCTGAAGGGTCGGAATGCAGCCCAGCGAGTTCGTCTTCGCGGTGCAGTGCGTGGCGATGGTCCCTCCGGCGATGTCAGCGAGAAAGATGTCGGTGGCCGGGTTGATGTCACCGGGGAATAGGTTCGGCGCGTTGCTTTCGAACACGACCAGGCGACCATCGTCAGACACGATCGCCGAGTCAGACTCGAAGAAGCCGTGCTGCCCGATCAGGCTCTGGCTCATCAGGTAGTTTTGGCCGCTGGCACGGTCACGCAGGTAGACCTGCCGAATCCCATTGGAGCCGCCAGGAATGAGCAAGGACGACGGCGTGGCCATCCCAACGAAACGCCCATTGAAGGAAATGGAGTTGAGTATGCAATACGCATCTACTTGAGCACCTCCCGGCCCGAGGCTGACACGTTCCGTGATGCCGCTCATAAGGTCCAGCACGAACACGTCCTCAGTCGCGTTGGTGTCGCCTGGCACGATGTTCGATGCATGCGTATAGAACGCAACGTGCCTTCCCGATCCACTGACCATGGGTTGCTGAATGGTACCGTCGGCCACTTGCCCCGTGGGAGAGAGCCCCAGCATCGTCGTGGTGAGCGCGACTCGATCCCGCAGGTAGATCGTCACTGCTTGCTGCGCTGGGTGCGCCGGATCCAGGCTGGTGGCTCGGGAATCGAACGCGCAGAATCGTCCGTCATCGGAGATCGTTGCACGGTCCGAGTCATGATTGCCCTGGACTCCAGCGGTGCTGATCGACACCAGCTCGGTAGTGCCCTGTTGCCGGTCGCGAACAAAGATATCCTGCCGGTTGTTGAAATCGCCGGGGACGAGATTGGTTGCCACGCTGGTGAATACGACGAAGCGGCCATCGCCGCTCAACGCGGGCCTCCAGGAATATCCGTCTGCCTCCGTGCCCAGGGAAGTCAACGATACTCTAGTCGTTTGCTGAAGCTCGAGATCTCGAAGGAAAACGTCACCCTTGTTGTTCAGGTCACCTGGCACCAGGTTTGTCGCGAGTGAATAGAACGCCACGTGGCGCCCGCGTCGACCGATGGCCTGGAAACTACACGAGTCGTTAGCCTCCTGTCCCTGATCATTGACGGAGACGCGTTGCGTGACCATGCCGATGCGATCACGAACGAATATGTCTGGAACGCCATTCGTGTCGCCGGGAACCAAGTTGTCCCCCTGGCCGTAGAAGGCGATCCGCTTGCTATCGCCCGACATGGAGGGGGAGAAGCTTCCCGAGTTGGCTGGCGCGCCCGCTGGGTCGACACTCACCACCTCGACCACACCCGGTAGTTGCCGGGAATGTGAGACTGGGGTCAAGCCGAACAGGAAGAGGCATGTGATACAGGCTCGACACGCTCTGGACGGTTGGCCCAGGAACCTCCCAGAGATCAGCGAGCACGAAGGCCGGTGTGCATGGTCTCGCGTTACCATGTGAACCTCGCGAGAAAGCCTTCGTCAGACGCCGAACGCTGCTGCTGGAAGCCCATCGTTGTCCCTGCTGGGAAGAAGCTAGATGACTCGGAGTCTCCTGAAATGATTACTTTGCCGCGGATCAAGTCCAGCGCACGGCCTCGATCAGGAGGGGACACTTCGCTCATGCTGCCCATGTACGTCGAGTAGAAAAGCGCTGACAAGTCAGCGTCCATGACCGTGTACAGCCCGTCCAACCCAGGGCCGCCCTGCGCGGGTCCGTATCCGCTCTTCGTCATTTGGTACGCGTTGCCCGTTGTCGGATAGGGCGTGGCTCCGTTCGCTGTCGGGGAACTCGTGTTTCCGACGAAGTGGACCCGACCCAGATGGTCCGCCTCGACGCCACCCAGCTCTTCGCCGCCGAAGCCACCGATCAACGTGCTGCGGTTCAAGCTCGTGGTCGTCGGCGCGGAGTACAGGCTGGTCACGAACCCGTCGTACGACACCCCCGGATCCGAGTGCGTCGAGTCGAAGGGCGCCTTGTAGTCCGGTCCAGGTGGTGTCACCGGCGAGACCGGGAAGTTTGCACTCAGAGTCGCGCCGACTACGTAGATGACACCGTCACTGGCGACGTGCAGCCCGTCGTTGCCCGAGAGACTGTCGGTGTCCGATCCTCCAAGGTAGGTGACCCAACTGAGGGCGCCCGAGGCCGTGAAGCGAGCGACGAATCCGTCGCCCGCTGGATCGTGATGTAGACCCGAGTAGGTGCCGCCCTGATAGGTCGCTTGGAAGGCCCCGGCCGAGGTGGGCAGTCCCATCGGCCAGTATTGTGGGGGATTGGACGTGCCGGGGATGTGCAGATTCGTGTTGCCGGCTATGTAGACCGCCCCCGAGGAATCGACCGCCACGCCCGTGTAGGCGGTCTCGTCGCCATCGCTGCCAAGGAACGTACTCCACGCGACCGTCCCATTCGCGTTGAGCTTGGTCAGGAATGCGTCGAAGTTGCCTGGATTCGTTCCAGACAGTGCTCGGTGCGCGACCAGAGCCGTCGTCCCGACAGGGTAGTTCGTGCAGTCGGTGCCTCCTGAGATCAGGACCTCGCCGTTGCCGTAGACGAACATGCTGTTGCGGCCCTGATGGTTGTTCGACCCGCCCGTGCCTCCGAGGAAGGTCTTCCACTGCACAGCAAGATTGGCATCGTATTTGATCACGAACATATCGCGACTACCGGTGAACGTCGGCCCTGCCCATGCGGCGGATTCCGTGAAGCCGTACACGTACACGAATCCTGCGTCATCCGTCCGAATCGCATAGGCGCGGTCGTCGCCGGTGCCGCCAATGTACGTCCATGCGTAGACCGTCTGAAAGTCCGGGGAGGTGACCAGGGCGATGCCGTCCCAGGCGGTCAGGCCATACGTATGATCGTCGCCTGGGATCACTGGGGCGAAGGGCAGCGAGGTATGAATCGACTTCGTGTTGCCACATGAGTACACCCTCCCGGTGCTGCCGTAGTGCACGTCCTGGAGGCGATCATCTTGGGTGCCGCCCATGTACGTTCCGTGCGTCGGCACGACAGTCTGCCCGAACGCCTCAGGCGCCAGGAACGCCGCTCCTGTCCCCTGTCACAACGAAAACTAGCGAACAGATCTGCCTGATCATGTGCCGTCTCCTCCGGGTCAGCCCCGTGATGTCTTGGGAAGCAGTGCGTGACGAAGTGGCCCGCGGGCCACGCATGGATCGTATCCCATCCCGGAATCCTGCGTAGCCCCCTGGCGCAATCTCCGCCCCCCGCTCCTCCCAACCCTCTCGAAAACAGCAGCCATGGCTTCCACGAGCGCCTAGGGCCGTGCGAACGCAGGGGTGGAGGCACTCGAGCACGTCGCACGCAAAGGAACGTCTCTCTACTCCGCCTCCCGCAGTGGAAGTGCCTACCGAGTCATTGGTTGATGAAGAGCCGGACGTTGAAAGCGCTTGAGGCGGCCAGCACAGCCACTCCTCTTGGTCGTTGCAAATGTGAGCCTTGGTGCGCTCCTCCACCCTTCTGCGCGGGTCGCGCCACGATCGATGTTCGCCTCGAAGAGCTCCCCGCATGGATCCGGTCCGAATCAACCGGCCAGCTTGCGGATCACGCTCCACCAAGCTGTC
>JANMRV010000765.1:0-9539 GCA_031388685.1 Planctomycetota bacterium | reverse complement strand
GCGGACGACCAGCGCGAATAGGGAAAAATCGTGCCAGGCACCTGACTTGCCGATTCGCGGCCAGTTGTCTGGCGCGCGCGCGTCGCACAGACTGCACACTTGAAGTTCAGCGCCTGGAAACTTGGCGGTCTAATCGCGGGGTTGATCGCCTTCGTGGCGATCCTCATCCTCGACTCGCCGCTGCAGCATCACGGAACGTTCGGCGCGCGACCGGTGGCGGCGCTCGCGCTCACGGCGTTGATGGCGATCTGGTGGCTGACGGAAGCCCTGCCGATCTATGTGACGGCGTGTTTGCCGCTCGTGGCGTTTCCGCTGCTGCAGCCGTTCAGCGGCGGATTCACGGACAACGTGCGCGCGTCGACCTCGCCTTACATCGACGCCTACATTTTTCTGTTCCTCGGCGGCATGTGCATCGCGGCCGCCATGCAGCAATGGAATCTGCATCGACGCATCGCACTCACCATCATGGGCTTCACCGGCACCGAGCCGCGCCGGCTCCTGTTCGGGATGTTGCTTGCGACCGCGTTCATCTCGATGTGGATCTCGAATACCGCGACCGCGACGATGATGGTGCCGATCGGGCTCGCGGTCATTCACGAACTCGAGTTGCGCATGGGCGGCCGGCGGCTTGAGCACTACGGCGCGGCGATCATGCTCGCGGTCGCCTACGGCGCCAACGTCGGCGGCATCGGAACGAAGATCGGCACGGCGCCGAACGCACAGTTTTCGGGTTTCATGGCGCAGCACGGGGTCGAGATTTCTTTCCTCGCTTTCATGGCCGTCGGCGCGGGATTCATCGTGCTTTTCTTGCCGATTGTCGGATGGGTTCTTTGGCGCGTGGGCCGGCAGGACGCTCCGAGCGCGGACATCGGCGCCGCGGTTCTTGCTGAGGAAAAGGCCAAGCTCGGTCCGCTGAGCCGCGGAGAGATCTTCGTGGCCTGTGTCTTCCTCGGTACCGCGGCGCTGTGGATCGCGGGGAAACCGTTGACCGATTTTCTCAAACCGCGTGTGCATGCCTTCACGTTGCGTTCGGCCCACGTCGAAGCCGCGATCGCGATGGCGGCTGCCGTCGTGCTGTTGTTCGCGCGTGTCGAGCGTCGCTCCGTGCTCGAACTGAAGTCGCTGCGCACGGTTCCGTGGGCGACGCTGCTGCTGCTCGGCGGCGGTTTTTCGATGGCGTCCGGTGTGCAGGAGAGCGGACTTTCCGACTGGATCGGGACCCAATTGCACTCACTCGGCGGCCTCTCGTCGTTCGCGCAGCTCGCGATCGCGAGCAGCGCGACCGTCGCGCTTTCGGCCGTGGCCTCGAACACGGCGACGATCGGCGTGATGCTGCCGGTCCTGTGGGGGGTCGTGGCGCGCGTGGATGCGACCAGCGTGTTGTTCGCCGCGACGATCGCCTCCTCCTGCGACTTCGCGCTGCCCGCGGGCACGCCGCCCAACGCGATCGTCTTCGGCAGTGGCTACGTCAGCATTCCGCGCATGGCGAAGACCGGGGTGCTGCTGGATGTGGCGGCAGCATTCGTCGCCGCGACGTGGTGCTGGCTCGCTGTGAGGCACTTCGTCTGAACGCGAAGCCGCGTTTTGACAAGCGAAGGCAAGGCGTCTACGCTTCGGGCAACCTCCAGGAAATCATGCAGTCTGCGAAACAAACTACCGCGTCACTCGTGCTTGCCCTTGGAACCGTCACGACTTTTGCGGGCTGTGCGACCGTGACCGGCGCGGTGAGCGGGGTTTTTACCGGCGCCGTGGACGCACCCACGCAGGTCTATCGGAACAAGCGCAGCCTCTTCGAAGCGGATCCTATCTACTGGCCGCTGAACATCTTCGTGTTCGTGCCGATTGGGATGTTGTTCGGCCCCCTGGCCGGTTTTGCCAAGGGCGTGGCGCTGGACGTCGAGTGCCTGCAAGCGAGGCTGAGCTACGGGAAGGTATTCGGCGGCTACGGCCCCGAGAGCGTCTGGCGGCCGTACTCGATTCACTGGTGAGCGCAGCGCGCCCGCGGCTCACTTGCGCGGACCCACATAGCCGCTCGATACGACCAAGTCGTCGTACCAGACGGTGTTGTCCTGGGCCGCATGATGCACGTAGATGTCGAGGCCGATGCGCTTGAGCAGTACGGCCGCGTCGCTGCGCCAGCGCAGGCCGTCGAAGTGCGCGTAAAGTCGGCCGTCGATCCAGGCCGCGAGTTCACCGTTCGCCTGGCCGACATCGTTCGCGCGCAGCATGAACTCGAAGCAGTACCACTGCTCGCGCTTGGGCACGAAGCGGTCCGCCGTCGCGGGCTGGAGCATGTTGCCCCAGTAGTTCCCATCGGGATCGATCTTCATGTCCATCCAATACGTGTAGAGCTGCATCGAGCCCGGCGCGGGTCTGCGGCCCCAATCACGCCAGGTTTCGAAGGCCGAGCTGAAATGGTCGTCGCCGCCGGGGCGGATGCCCGCACTGCCCATCGCTTTCCACTTGTTCACGCCGGCGATTGCGACCAGAGAACCGCCGGTGTGATTGAGATTGCCTTGGTCGTAGTCCGCGGCGAACTTGAGGTAGTAGCGCAGGTGGACGCGTTCGACGCCCCTGTCGCCGAGCCAGGCGCTGACACCGGCGCCGGATGAATTGCCGGCGTTGGCGGGCGCGGTCAATTGCAGCGCACCCTGACCGGTGTGCGCGAGCGCCGCGTCCGCGGTGATTTTCGCGCGAGCTTCCTTCGCGCCACGGACCTCGAAGTACTTCTTCAACGACTCCGCGGTTTCGAAGTCGTCCTGAAAGAGGACGCTGCCAGGCGCTTGCAGCTTCGCGAGCGCGGCGGCATCCGCGCGCGTGGCCTCAGTGACGAGTCGGGGATAGGGACGTTCGTCCAGCTTCGGTGGTGCCTCCTGCGCCAGCGAGATGGCGGTGAAGCCCAACGCCAGCGGCAGAGTCCATTTCCAAAGCCCTGCGAGGCGGATTCGATGGAACTGTTCGCGCATCAGGGGCATCGCTGGATCCTTGGGAACCCAATCTAAGGCCTGACCTAGACCGTACCAACGCGCGCACGGCTGGGACGTAGGAACCTGGCCGAGGAACCCGACGAGCCCGCCCGCAAGTTTCATGGAATTTCAGACAGCCCGCGCGGGTCACAGGAGGGACGGCGCCTCAGACCGTTCGCCCCCCAACTCCCAGATGGAACTCGACGCCAAGGTCATCGCTCGCCTGTGCGCCGGCGACATCGGGGCTTTGGAGGACTGTTATCGGGCCCACGGCCCGCGAGTCCAACGCCTGTGTCGCCGTCTGGTCGGTCGCGACCAGGCCGACGACGCGGCCCAGGAGGTGTTCGTGAAAGTTTTCGAGAACTGCGCCAAGTTCAACGCCAAGTCGAGTTTCTCGACTTGGCTGTACCGCGTCACGCTCAATCACTGTCTCAAGCGACTGGAGCGCGAGCGCAGGCGACGCAGCTTCAGTCTGCCGCACTCGCAGACTTCGGATTGGGGGGAAGCCGGGCTGCGCGCCGTGGACGATCGCGATCAGGTCGAGCACTGGATCTCCACGTTGAACCCCGAGCATCGCGCCGTGCTCGTGCTGCGCGAAATCGAAGGCCTCGACTACCAACAAATTGCCGATGTGCTCGATCTGCCCGTCGGCACGGTGATGTCGCGACTGCACCGAGCACGCACGAAACTCATCGAACTCGAACGCGCACCGCGCGTTCGCGCCACTGACTTGGGGGTGATTCCCACATGAAGAAACATTCCGATTTGGACTCCGGGAGACCCGGGCCCGCGCAGGCGCTTGCGTGCGACAGCGCGCGCCTGCAGGCTTCGGCCTGGACGGATGGCGAAGCGCCTGCCTCGCTGGAACTCGAGTCTCACCTCGACAGCTGCGACGCTTGCCGCCGACACGTCGAGGAATTGCGCGCATTGAGCGCGCGCTTGGCGCCACTGCGCGGCGCTGAACCGGTCGCCGACCTGTGGCCGGGCATTCGCGCCCGTGCAGCCGCCGCCGCGCGCGCGGAAAGTCCCTGGAATCAGCGCATGAAACGCATCGCGGCGGCACTGATCGGCTGCGCCGGAACCGCGGCTTTGCTCGAAGCCGCCTCCGCCATGGGTCGCGAACCCGCGCGCGCCGAACTGGCGCGCCATGGGCAATGGCCCGCGGCGCTGCATGAAGAAAGCCCCGCGGCGCTCGGGCTTCGCGCGGCTCCCGAACAACGACTGCTGGCCTCGATCGATCCACGTGAGAGAAAATGACGATGAACACCACGACGATGAACTGGTTGCTGGCGGGGGCACTGCTTGCGAGCCTGGGCTGGAACGCGAAGAGCTGGTTCCGTGCGGAGCCTGCCGGCAGCACTGTGACCACGCGGAATTGCCTGGCCGCACCCGACCTGAGCAATCTCGAGCTAAGTGCGGATCAAACGCGCGCGCTGGAAAGTTGGCGAACGAATTCCTGCGAACCTGGGTTCCAATGTGACGCCGAAGCGGACGCGAAACTTCAGACGCTTCACACGGCGCTGCGCGATTCCGCGGCGACGCCGGAGTATTTGCGCACTCTCGCCGGAGAGATCAACCGCTTGCGCGCACACTCGCTCGATACGTGCGTCGATTCGATTCTCGAGGTTCGCCGCGTGCTCTCCAAGGAGCAGCTTGGCGCGCTGATGCAATGCTGCGATTCAGAGACATGTTCGGATCCGTGATGGAATTCCGCCGCCGCCCCGGCGGTCCAAAGTGGATCTCGTGACCGCGTCATGTGACGTGGCCTGCATCCAACCAAGCCAAGGACATCCATGAAGATCCTGATCGCAACCATCCTGCTCGGCGCGCTCGGCGCCGGTTCGTACCTCTACGCGAAGCCCGTGGCCAGCGAGGTCGCCCCGAGTGCCGCGCAAGCCTGCAACGCCACCGTCACCTGTACGCCCGAGGGGACCTGCCGAGTCGAGTGTCAGGACGCGAACGGCGCTGCGTGCTCGATCGAGATCGCCTGCGACGGCGAAACCTGCCGTATCGTCGGCTGCGACGGGCCCGGCGATTGCCAGCCCGGCTGCCAACCGGATTGCCCGCCCGCCTGCCAGTCTGCCTGCAAGTAGGCCCCGCCTTCGCGAGGGTGCGGAGCTGACTCCGCACCCTTGATCTCTTCGGCCGACTGTGTTTGCCTTGGCGCGTCCATGCCGCGCGCCATCACCGAAGACCACCCGGCTTGAAACGCTGGTCATTTCTCGCGCGGCCGGCGTGGATCGTCGCGGCGCACTTTGCCGTGTTCAGCGCGGCGCGCGCGGCGCTCTACGGGATCTGGCCGCAGAGTTTTCAGGATCTCTCCACGGGGGCATTGATCGGCGCGTGCCTTCGCGGTCTGGTGCTCGATGCTTCGATCATCTCCATCGGCCTTGCCGCGGTGATCGTGGCGCTGCTCCTGCCGTTCGAGTTCGCGACACGCCCCGCGTGGCGAGCGATCTGGGCCTGGATTGCCTTTGCGTACCTGTGCATCGTCGTGCTGATCTGTGCCGGCGACATCGCCTACTTCGGCAACGTCGGCCGTCACGTCGGGCCCGAACTGGTCTCGTTCGTCGACGATCCGGCGCTGATGGTCGCGATCGTGTGGGAGAGTTATCGATGGGCGACGGTCGGCATGCTCGCGGCGCTTGTCGTGCTCGCGTTCGGCTGGCGGCGACTCATGCGCTGGGACGCGAGCCTCGAGCCCGCGCGCGCTCCGGCCTGGACACTGCTCGCGCTCGCACCGTTGATGGTGCTCGCCATGCGAGGCAATCTGACCGGCAAACCGGTCGGCATTGTCGATGCCTTCGTGTCGGGCTCGGTTTCCGCGGGTTATCTGGCGCTCAGCGGTCCGTTCAGCATCGCGCACTCGTTCCTCGGCTCCGCGAATCTGCGCACCAATTTCATGGCTTGGGACGAAGCCGTCGCGAACGTCCACGCGCAAGTTTTCGACCCCGCCGACCGTGCGATCGATCCACTCTATCCACTGCTTCGTGCGCGTGGAAAGCCCGTGACGAGCCACCCCAATGTCGTCGTGCTGCTGCTCGAGAGTTGGGACGCCGATGTCGTCGATGCCGTGCGCGCCGAGCACGGACAATCGGCCCTGGGCCTGACGCCCAACTTCGACGCCCTCAGCCGCCAGGGCGTGCTGTTCACGAACCTGTTCGCGGCCGGCCAACGCAGCACGCACGGCTTGTTAGCCGTGCTCGCGGGTTTGCCGTCGTTGCCTGGCGTTCCCTATCTCGGCCGCGGCGTCGAGCAGTCGCGCCTTTCGTACCTTGGTCAACTGGCCCTGAGCGAGGGTTATTCCACCTACTTTCTGCAGGGTTCGACGGAGCGCTCGTTTCGCATCGACGCGATCGCAGCGCTCGCCGGCTTCGAACACTACATGGGCAAGGAATCGATTGCCGCCGCCAGCGGACACAAGTCGATGGCCAACTGGGGCGCGTGGGACAACGATCTCCTACAGACCGCGCACGCACAGTTCACGAGCGCGAAGCAGCCCTTCCTAGGCATGGCGTTCACAGCTTCGACCCATCTGCCCTTCCAGCTGCCCGAGGGACATCCGCGACAATATCCCGACGACACGCTCCAGCACAGTTATTGGAACAGCATGCACTACGCCGACTGGGCCCTGGGCCAGTTCCTTGCGTCAGCGCGCGCCGCCGGCTATTTCGACAACACGGTCTTCGTACTGGTCGCGGACCACTGCTCGGGCATCGCCCTGCAGGGCAAGTCGCCGCCGCAGATGCACCACATTCCTTGTCTGGTGATTGCGCCGGGACTGGCGCCGCGCATCGAGCGCGGCATCCGCAGTCAACTCGACGTGTTGGCGACCGTAGCGGACCTCGCACACTGGGATGTGCCGTTCGCAACGCTCGGTCGCTCGCTGATCGACAAGAGCAACGAGCGCGAGCGCGGCGCCCTGTGCATGCGCAACGAAATCATCATGCGCATCGAAGCGGACGGCTGGGTGTCTCACGACCTCGCTCGCAGGCTCGACTCCAAAGTCGAACTCGACGGTGCGGATCTTGGCGCGATCGAGCGACGTCTGCTTGCGGCGGTGCAGGTGGTGATTACCGCCCTGAACACCAACCGCGTGGAAGCGGGCAGACTTGGGATGTCCGCCACGCGTTGAGCGCGTGAAAAGCGCCAGGCCGGCGCGCGAGGAAATTCACGTGCCGGCCCGTTGGAAGATGCTCGTCGAACTCTGTCCGCTCAGCCCTTGGTACTGGGGGCGGCCTTGTAGGTCTCGAGTTTCTTCGCGAATTCCTCGGCGCCTTCCTTGCCCTTGGTCAGTGCGACGACACGCGTCTGGACTTCGACGGCCTTGGCGTTGTCGCCCTTGGCGAAATGCACGGCGGCCTGCGTGTCGAGCATCATCGCTTCCTGCGGTTCCTTGCCCTTGACCAGTTCACAGGAGCGCGTCGAACAGCGCAGGGCGAACTCGAAGTCCTTCTTCGCGAAACGCTCGGCTTGCTTGGGATCGACCATGCTCCATGCAATCGCGTTGAGCATGTCGCCATCGTCCTTGAGCGCGCCCGCGAGGTTCTTGTCGATGAACGCGATCGCTCCGTCGACGTCCTTGTTCTCGACATGCATGTTGTATTTGAACCAGGCGAGCTTGCGCACCGCTGCGTCGCCGAGCGCAAGGCCGGCGTCGAGCGCCTTGAGCGCCGCTTCCCAGTCCGACGCATCGGCTGCCTTGCCGGCTTCTTCCATGATCGGCTCGAGCTTGGCTTCGAGTTCCGCGGCGGCCGTGGCCTTGGCGGCTTCAGCCTTGATGTCCCACGTGCCGGCGACGATCGCGGCCAGGGGTTCGTCCATCTCCATCGGACGGCCGATCCAGGCGATCGTGCCCGTGCCGTCGACGACGAACGAGGTCGGGATGCCGCCTTGTTTGGCCGGCTCCATCCAGGACTTCGACATCGAGCGATCGCTGTCCCAGGCGACGGTGTAGGCCATCGCATCGCCCTTCTCTTCGATGAACTTGACCAGCGGCGTGCGCAGGTCGGCGTCCTTCTTGCCGCGCTCGGCGCCCGCGACGCCGATGATCGTGAGCTTGGAGTCCTTGTACTTTTTCTGCAGCCCGCTCAGGTGCGGGATTGACTGGAGGCAGGGAGGGCACCAGGTCGCCCAGAATTCGACGACGTAGATCTGGCCGGCCGTGAAGCTCTTCACTTCGTTGCCCTTGAGCCACTCTTCGCAAGAGAGCGCGGGAGCCTTGCTGCCGATGATCAGGTCTTGCGCGGAGGCGGGGGCGACGCTGGCGGCCGCGACGATGAGTGCGCCGAGGGCGCGCGAGCTGAAAAGGAACGTCATGAGTTGGAATCTTGCCGGTGACGGTGGAGGTCGTCTGGAAAAGGCGCCCGCCGGACCTCCGCACGACCTGGGCACGCAAAAAAAGTAGGGGCAGGTTGTAGCCCACGCGAGGGCGCGGCGTCATGGTCCGTCCGGGCTTTGCTCAAAGCGAACCGGCGGGGGGCTGGTGGGAGGGGCTCGGCAGGCCACGTGGCGCCAAAAAGGGCTAACTAATCGCCCCAGGGCGCCTATCCTGGTACTTCACCGATGCTGCACGAAATTGGTATCCCCATGCGCCTGCGCGAATTTTTGGCCCTCGCTTCCTTCCTCGTCGTCGCATTCGCCTTCTCCGGTCGGGCTTCGGCCGCGCCGCAGAAGAAGAACGATCCGGCGACCTGTCCCTATTGCAAGAACGATCCCGAGGTCATGAAGAAGGCCGGGCTCTTCTCCCACGGCGGATTCGAGTTCGGCAGCAACGACACGAACGGTGTCGATGCGTTGCTTGCCGCCGCCGACATCCGTTGGGTCGAGAGCGTGCACTTCCAGATCGGCGTGGCGCTCGGCACCTACAAGATCAAGGAAGAGGAGAAGCGCGCGATTCGCGCCGAGCTGGACCGGCTCGCGCTCGTGCTGCCCAACGTTGACACCAAGCCCAAGGCGCTCGACCCCTGGATTCGCGTGCACCTTTACGCGCAGCGTTGCGAAGACGTCTACACGCGCTTCTTGGGCCTGATGAAGATCAAGGATTCCGATTTCCCAAGCGGCGCGACGCTGTGGAACGGACGCGGCAAGTACATGGGCGAAGGCCCCTACGTCGGACAGAAGGGCAAGTACGAGGTTCTCCTGTTGCCGAGCGAAGCTGCCGCGACGATGTTTCTGCGCGAGCAATACGGTCTGACGACGAAGCTATCGCAGCGCTGGAACTTGACCGCGCGCGACACGCTCTCGCTTGTGGCGCACACCGGTCAGGGAAACTTGCGGGAAGATCCGGCGATGCACGGGCACGTCGCGTTCAATCTCGCGATCAATCTGCTCGACGGCTACAAGCACTATTCCTACGACACGCCGATCTGGATTCGCGAGGGACTTGCGCACTTCATCGAGCGCGAGATCAATCCGAAGTTCAACACGTTCGACTCCTCCGAGGGTGCCGTGGCCGAGATGACGCGCAAGGAGAAGTGGGAGCCTGAGGTGCGTAAGATGGTCTCGTCAGGCCAGCAGATACGCATGGCGGAGCTCATGGCGCTCAAGGACTACGCGGGTCTGACCTTGAAC
>JANMRV010000741.1:0-6543 GCA_031388685.1 Planctomycetota bacterium | reverse complement strand
CGGCGATCGGGTGCCCGGCATGTAAAAAACGGCGGCGGATTACCGGGGACGATTGCGAATCGCCATCGACAGAGCGGCGCCGGGCTTGTTGCTTGCGCACCAGACGGCGTGCAGGGCTGTGCGCTGATGGCCGAAGTTGGGGAGCAAGATCGCGTCGCCTGCTTCGAGCAGCCACATGTGGCCGGCGTCGGCCAAGCTGCCCAGGAATTCGGGCGAGTAGTTGACGAAGCTCGCGAAGACGCCGCAGCCGGGTAAGGTCAGCTCCGCGGCGAGCCATTTTTTCTCTCGCGAACGGCGCGCGATGCGCGCGAAGGAGCGCTCGTCGCCGAAGTGCTCGTCGACGATCCACGGCGCGGCGCCAGCTTCGAGCGCGGATACGAATTCGCCTGTGTGCCGCACGAGATCGCGCGTGCTCAGCGCGAGCCAGACCGTCGCGCCGCCAAGTTGCACGTAGCACACGCCGCGCTGACGCGTGCGCGCGGGTTCATGAAACGAGTCGTGATGCAGCAGCGCGCCGCCCTGGGGGGAATTCCAGTACGCGATGTGCTGCGTCAGCAAGACCTCCCCGCCGCTCAGGCGCTCGAGCAGCGCCATGTGAGCGCGCGATCGCGCCAACTTGTCCGCGAAGGGCAGGCAGTGCCGCGCAATCGTGCTGACACGCGTGTGCGCGATGCGATCCGAGCTGGCATCGTCGTCACCCTCGACACCGAAGGAGAAGCGGATGCGGCCGGAGAGATTTGTCGTCGGCGAAGTCAACGTCGCGCTTTTGATCCACGCCCGCGGATGTTCGTCGGCCTCGCCGATGAAGTACTTCTCGAGATCGCGCTCGGGATCGTCCTGCAGCGTGACGTGTTCCGTTTCGAGCGCGCGCGAATCGAGGAACTTTTTCAACGATCTCGGCTTGCGCAAGTCGCGCAGCAGGCCTGAGATCTCCTTGATCGAACCGCTCTCGCGTCCCACGAGCCGCGCAGCCCAGCCGGGCAAGACGACCGGCCGAGCACTTCGCCATCGTCGCAGCCACGCCGCCTCGCGAGCGTCGGCCGGCGAACGCCGTGGGGGCAGTTCCGCGACCGACAATAGCGGCCGGCCAAAGCGCGAGAGCGCCACGATGCGGCCAGCGCGCTTGCGCAACAGTCTCAAGTACTGCGGATCGTCGCCCTCCCGATACGCCACAAGTTCGCGCGCGCCAGGCGAATGATCGCGATCCGACGCAGCGAGAATGGCTTCGAGCAGCCCGCTCGCCGGCTCACTTGTCGTCGAACTTCGGAGCTGCATACTTCGCGCCCGGATCGACGCGCGTTGCGTAAGCGGAATTCCAGGTCGAGGCGAAGAACGAATCGAGTTGCGAACCGATCTGCTTGCCCTCGACGATCACGCCGAGGTTCCGGCTGTTGGTGAAGTAGTCGCGCTCCCAGTTGCTCGTGCCGATCCAGGCGCGCTGCGCGTCGACGACCACGTATTTCGCGTGCGAAACACGGGCAAACGGGATGTAGCCGCCGGACCACTGCGGAATTGTCGTCATCCGCACTTCGATGTTCTCGAGCGGTTCCAGGCTCTGCAGGCCCTCGATCGTTCCCGCGCGTTTGGACCAGTCGGCGCAGAGCAGCTCGACCTTCACTCCGCGCGCGGCTGCACGGCGCAGCGCGGATTCGAGCGTGTCGAAATACGTCTTGTCGCGAGCGAGCGTGCGATAGCTCATCACCTGCACGCGCACACTCGCGCGCGCGCTGTCGATCAAATCGGCGATCTTCGTCAGCTCCCACAACTTGGGGTCGGGCAGCATGCTTTGCGGGCTGAACACGGGTGTGAGTTCGACTCCGCCCTCACCCAAGGCCATGTGCACGGGAAAGCTGTAGCCCTGCGGCGCGAGCGAGGCGGCGTTCAGTCTCTCGCCGCCGGCGAAAGCCCAGTCGAGCGTGAAGACGTCGTTCACGGCGCGCGCGATCTCGGGCTGCACCACGCGCACACCAAGTTCCTGGATGTGCTCGAGCGAACGCCAGTCGAAATTCTGGCTGCCGATGAAGACTTCCTCCTTGTCGACCACGAAGTACTTGGCGTGCAGGATGCCGCGCGTCGTGTCGCCTAGATCAAGCACGCGCAGCTCAAGTCCCGGAAGCGTCTTCAGCCGCGCGACCATTTCCGGATAGGTAGCCGTGAACTTCTTGTCGAGCAGGAAGCGCACCTTGACACCGCGCGCGGCGGCGGCTTCCAGCGCGGCCATCACGTTCTCGAGTTTGCTTCCCGGCGACGAACACGCGTAGAACTCGCCGAAGTCGAGCGTCCGCGCGGCGTGCCCGATCATTTCGGTCCAGACCACGTCGGCGTTGCGGAGTTCCGCATGGTCGAGCGTCGTCTCCAGCGGCGCGCTCTCGACCAGTTCGAAGACCTCAGCGCGTAGCGGGCCCGCCGCCGACGGTGCCTTGGGCGGGGCGGTCTGCAGCGCGAGTAGCGCGCACGGGAGCACGGCGAGTCGGTGGATCACGCAGAGAGCCTACGGCCGGCGTGCCGACTTCCGGAACCGCCGAATCGGGAACCGCGGCCAATTTTTTTCCTGCTTGACCTGTGCGGGCAACGGTTGGTCGCAGGTCGTCGTGAGAAGCAGCCAAATCCCTGCCGTTTCAGAGCTTGCGTTGCGCGCGCCGCCCTGCCCCTGGGCGGATGGACTTGCGCCCCCAAGGCCCCCGACAGAATAAAGATCCACCCTTGCAGTATTCCGGCGACTATTTATTCTTACCTCCGTCCCATGGCCAGCACCTCCGAACGCCGCAACGCCCTGCGCGACCTGATCGAGAACGGGCAGTTCCAGAACCAATCGGAACTGCACGAAGCGCTCGTCAAGCGCGGCTTCGTCGCCTCTCAGCCGGCACTGTCCCGCGATCTGCGCGCGCTCAAGGCGGCCAAGCAGGACGGGACCTACACCATGGTGCCCGAGGAGCGGATCACGCCGCTCAACTCGCTGCAGTCTTTGGTGCGCGGCCATGCCGCCGTGTCGCACTTCACGCTCGTGCGCACGGAACCCGGCGCGGCGTCGGCCGTGGCGCGGGCGATCGAAGCCGATGGCTTGCCGGGAATCACCGGGACCATCGCCGGCGACGACACGGTGCTCGTCGCGACTTCTTCACAGGCCGCCGCGCGCCGTGTGCGCGCGCGCGTGGCCGCGTTGCTTTCCTAGGTCCGCTTTCAAAGGAACCTCGATGCGCGTTTTGTTGGCCTATTCCGGTGGACTCGACACTTCGTACCTCGTCGCGTGGTTGATTCGCGAGCAGGGCGCTGAAGTCACGGCCTTGACCGTCGACTGCGGCGGATTCAGCGCGGCGGAAAAAGTCTCGCTGCGCGAGCGCGCGCTGCAACTCGGCGCCGTCGAGCACCGCTTCGTCGACGCGCGCGCCGAGATGTTCGAGCGCGTGCTGCGCTGGCTCGTCGCCGCCAACGTGCGCCGCGGAGGCGTTTATCCGCTTTCGGTCGGCGCGGAACGCGGCCTGCAGGCGGAAGTGCTCGCGCGCGAAGCGCTGGCCGGCGGATTCGACGCGGTCGCGCATGGCTGCACGGCCGCGGGCAACGACCAAGTGCGCTTCGAAGCGGCGCTGACCACGATCGCGCCGGGACTCAAGGTTCTCGCGCCGGTGCGCGACCTCGCGCCGAGCCGCGACGATCAGCGCGCCTGGCTCGCCAAGCACAACTTGCCGATCCCGCCTGCCGGCGGCCGCTACTCGGTCAACGCCGGCCTGTGGGGCTTGACCATCGGCGGCGCCGAGATGGGCGACAGCTTCCAGGCTCTGCCCGAAGAGGCCTGGCAATGGACGCGCGGCGGCAGCGGCTCGGCGCGCATCCAGATCGATTTCGAGGCGGGAATTCCCGTTGCTCTCGACGGCGTGCGCATGTCGCCGATCGACTTGATCGAGCGCTTGAACCACGACGGCGGCCGCCTGGGCGTCGGTCGCGGTTATCACCTTGGCGACACCGTGCTCGGCATCAAAGGCCGCATCGCTTTCGAAGCCCCGGCGGCGGAGATCCTGCTCGACGCGCACCGCGAGCTCGAAAAACTGGTGCTCACGGAAGAGCAGCGCTTCTGGAAAGACCACCTCGGCGACATCTACGGCCGCCGTCTGCACCAAGGTCTGTTTCACGATCCGTTCCAGCGCGACCTCGAGGCGTTTTTCGCATCGAGCCAGTCGCGCGTCACCGGCAGCGCGTTCGTGAGCCTCGAAGGCCGCGCCGTGCTCGTCGAGGGCGTGCGTTCGAGTTTCAGTCTGATGGCGGCGAGCGATGCGCGTTACGGCGAGCGTCCCGCCACCGGTTCCGATCCGGCAGGCGCCATCGGACTCGCGCGCGTCATGGCCGAGCCCGCACGCTTGCATCGTCGCGCCGGCGAGTCGGCGAAGAAGGAAGCGCTGCGATGAGGCGCGTCCAACTGGACAAGATCGCTTCGGTGACCTTGCGGCTCGAGCTCGACCGCAATGCCGTGCTCGGGGACGAAATCCCCGCGCGCGCGGGCACCGTCGTCGCCGCGCGCATCCTGAACGCGAAGACGTCCTACAACACGATGGAGGACGTGCACGGGCGCATGGTCGCGCTGCATCCCGGCGACGTGATTGCCGGAGCACTCGGCCATCGCGATGCGCTCTACGGCTACTCGGGCCGCGTGCCGGAGAAGATCTCCGTCGGCGACCAACTGCAGTTGCTCAACATCGGTGGCGTGATCGGGATCGGCGCCGAAGCGGTGCCCGGTCTGGGCGAGCCCTTTCGCATCGAGGTGCTCGGTTCCGTGCTGGAGTTCCCGTACCTCGGCACGCGCGTCGGCCTGCCGGCGAATATCGAGCGCGCGGCTCTGCCCCGTGCGCCGATGCCCGACGTGCTGCCGCCGATCATCGCGCTCGTCGGAACCTGCATGGACGCGGGCAAGACCACCGCCGCGTCGGTGATCATCGGCGAACTTTCTCGCAAGGGCCTGCGCATCGCCGCGGGCAAGCTCACCGGTGTTTCGCTGCGCCGCGACGTGTTGCAGATGGCCGACTGCGGCGCGGAGCCGACGGCGATCTTCACCGACTTCGGCGTCGTGACGACGAGCGAAGCCACCGCGCTGGCGGCGGCCCATTCGTTGGTCAGCCACCTCGCCGACGCCGAGCCCGACGTGATCGTGCTCGAGATGGGCGACGGCCTGCTCGGCACGTATGGCGTGCACGCCTTGCTCGCCGATCCCGCGTTGCGTGGCGCCATCACAGCCACGGTGCTGTGCGCGCAGGATCCCGTCGGCGCGTGGGGCGGGCAGCACCTGCTCGCGGAACGCTACGGCATGACGATCGCAGCCGTGTCCGGCCGTGTCACCGACTCGGCCGTCGGCGTGCGCTTTTGCACGGACAAGCTCGGGCTTGCGGCGTGGAATGCGCTGCGCGACGGACATCGCCTGACCGATGCGCTGCTGCCGCTGCTCGAGCGCGCGAAGGTAGGCGCATGAAGACGACCAGCCAATCGAGCGTGGCGCGCGAACCCGCGCGGCACAAGAACGAGCGCAGAACGCCTATGTTCCTGTGGGGCGCGGGCGGCATGCTGGCCGGAGAATTCATGCGTTTGTGCGAGATGCACCCGGCGCTCGATCTGCGCGCGGCGGTCGTGCGCAGCAAGACTCCGCTTTCGGAATCGCAGCCGCATCTGGCGAGCGAATTGGAGACCGTTTCCTCGGACGAGGCCGAACGCGCGCTGGTCGATTGCATCGCGGACGGCACGCGCGCGGCGCTCGTGCTCGCACTGCCGCATGGCGAGTCGCCTGAATTGTGGAAACGCCTGCGCGCGACGCTCGGCCGCGATGCGAGTCGCGTCGTGGTCGTCGACCTCGCCGCCGACTATCGCTTGCGCGATGCGCGACTCTATGAATCGGCCTACGGAGCGCCGCACGCCGACTTCGGCGAGACGGAGCACTTCGTCTACGGCCTGCCCGAGTATCAGCGCGACGCGCTCACGCGCGCGAGCCGCTGCGCCGCTCCGGGCTGTTTCGCGACGGCGATCCAACTCGCGACTCTGCCCGCGGTGTACGCGGGACTTCTCGACAGCGAGCGGCCCTGGATCCTGCACGGCATCACCGGTTCGAGCGGCAGCGGCAACGCGCCCAAGCCCGGTACGCACCACCCGCATCGCCACGGAAATCTGTGGGCCTATTCGCTGGACGGCCACAGGCACGAGGCCGAGCTGGCGCAGTCGCTGGCCTGGCGTGGACAGGAAGCGAAGCTGCATCTGGTCGCGCACTCCGGTCCTTTCGCCCGCGGCATACATCTGACGGCGGCGCTGCCGCTCAATCGCACGCTCGACGCCCAGGCGGTGCGCGCGATTTATCGCGAGAGCTACGCCGGCGAAGCGTTCGTCGAAGTCCTGGAAAGCGGCGCGCCGGACATCCGCCGCGTCGCAGGTTCCAACCGCGCGTCGCTCGCTGTTTCCGTGCGCGACGACGTGCTGACGGTCGCATTGACCTTGGACAATCTCGTCAAAGGCGGCGCCGGTCAGGCGTTGCAGTGTCTCAACCTGATGCTCGATTACCCGGAGAGCTGGGGA